>JBATAV010000391.1:0-16763 GCA_049662025.1 Paracoccaceae bacterium
CTTTGCTGCATGGTTGGGCCTCACTCCCCGGCCTCTGGTGGATCGCTGATGTGCAGTCCTGGCGGCGCCGGTGGTCGTGGCGCTCCCGTGGCGAACCTGTCGCGTAGTGCTTCCTTCCATTCCTGCAAAAGGATCGCACCATCAATCCTCGGGATCAGACACCCAAGGATAGCTCAAACGCATTTTTTCAGGTCAATACCGATGATGGCAACCTCGGACTTGGAGGTTCTTTCCTCCAGAGATGGCTTTACATACATCACATTGGCACATTGCTATGCGGTCAGGAGGGGGCATCCACGCCATCGACAGGGCCCCGGTTGGAAATGAATTTCAGCCAGCATCGCCGGGCAGGTTCTGGCGCAATACCGCTTTCAGAACCTCGCTCACGCGGTCGACCAAGGCTTCCGTCATGTTGTAGCCCGAGGGCAAGTTCAGCCCGTGACGGGCGATATGGGCGCCCACGGGCTTGGCGGGAAGAAAACGTGCGCATTCTGTCTGGCCCTCATAGGCTTTCAGGGTTGTCAGCCGCGAGAAGAACGGGCGGCTGTCGATTGCACGCTCGGCCAAGGCGGCCTGAAGAGCGAATTTGTCGGGGGCGCCCGGACTGTCCGGCACCACGGTGACCATCCAGTAGGAATTGCGCACCTCTTGCGGTTCCACGTTCAAGGCAAGTCCGGGCAACCCTGAAAGCCGATCCGCATACCAGCCGAAGATCTGCCGTTTCTGGGCAATCAGCACGTCGACCCGCTCCATCTGCGCGATGCCAAGCGCGGCCTGAACGCCGCTCATCTTGTATTTGAAAGCGACTTCATCATTCATAAAGAAGCGGTCGCCGGGTGGGCGGCCATGGTCGCGCAGTTTCTGGATGCGGGCGAAAAGGGCCGCATTGTCGGTCACCACCATGCCGCCTTCGCCGGTGGTGATGGTCTTGGAGCCGTGGAAAGAGAACACCGCCACGTCGCCAAGGCTGCCGGCTGCCTTGCCGCAATAGGTGGAGCCCAGCGACTCGGCCGCATCCTCGATCAGGAAAAGGTTGTGCCGGTCGGCGATCTCGCGCAGGCGCTTCCAGTCGCACATCGACCCGTAAAGGTTGACACCGATGATGGCCCTGGTGCGCGGCGTGATTGCGGCCTCGACCGCAGCTGGATCAATGCACCAAGTATCCGGCAGGATATCGACGAAGATCGGCGTTGCCCCGACATAGCTGACCGGCGCCATCGAGGCGATCCAGGTCACGTCCGGCCCGATCACCTCATCCCCCGGCCCGATCCCCGCGGCCGCCAGAGCAAGGTGCAGACCCGAGGTCGCGTGCGGCAGGCTTGCAGCATGGGTCACGCCAACAAAATCGGCCAGCATCTTTTCGAACCGGGCGTTGAAGGCATAATGGCCCGGTCCCCAGGCGGTCAGCGCCGCCTCGCGGGCCAACTCTCCCTCGCGCTCGGTGATCGAAGGGGCGGCGACCGGGATGAAGGGGGCCTTGTCGCTCATTACATGCTTTCCTCTTCTTCGGGTCTCACCTAAACACGGACAATACCCATCCCAAGGCCGAGGGCAACGTGACCCAGCGTGACGACCGTCAGGAATTTGAAGAAACCAGGCGCCGCCAGTCGCAGGCTCTGGGGCAGGATGCGGGCGTCTTTCGCCAGTCACTGGAGCTGGTGACCGAGCTTGACCGCTATGACTATTCCTATCTCTGGAGCTGGATGGGCGTGCCGATCATCCAGATGCCGGCCGATGTGATGGCGACGCAAGAGGTGATCTGGGCGACCCGGCCCGATGTGATCATCGAAACCGGCGTGGCGCGCGGCGGGTCGGTGCTGTTCATGGCCTCGCTTCTGGAAATGATAGGCAACGGCAAGGTGATCGGGGTCGACATCGACATTCGCGCCCATAATCGCCAGTCGATCGAAAGCCATCCGATGTCGAAACGGGTCGTGCTGGTCGAAGGCGGCTCGGTGGACGAAGCGACACTGGTGCGGGTCAGGGCCGAAATCCCGCCCGGCGCCAAGGTAATGGTGGTGCTGGACAGCGACCACAGCCGCGCTCATGTGCTGGCCGAATGTCGCGCCTACGGGCCACTGGTCACCCCCGGCTGCTACATGGTGGTGGCCGATACTCTGGTGGGCCATGTCACCGAAGAGAACGCGCCGAAAAAACGCTCGAAACTGTGGTTCAAGGGGGATGAGCCGCTTTCCGCCCTGCAGGATTTCATGGCCGAAACCGACCGTTTTGAGGTGGACGAAGTGCTGAACGGCAAGCTGGTGCTGTCGTCTTCGCCCGGCGGCTATGTGCGCGCGAGGTAGGGCTAGCACGATGCTGAGGATTTCCCGCCTGGACGATGCCGAAGCGTTCTTGGCCTTGCGCGGGGATCGTGCGGTGCAACACCTATTAATGGCAAACCCTGACGCTGAACCGCCCTCCGATGTGCTTGGCGATGCGAAGGCATGGATCGCGCGCCGAGAGGCTGCAGGCTGGTTTCGTGTCGCTGACGAAGGTGACGGGGCACTTGGCTTTGTTCAGATTGCGGAAATTCATCGAAAGAACCGATATGGCTGGTTCGGCATGGCTCTCTTGCCGAAGGCGCGTGGCAGGGGCCTAGGGTCGCGCTTGCTGGCGGCGTCCGCAACGGCCGCGCTGACCGAATTGGGGCTGCGAAAGCTGTTGGTTCAGATTCGGGCAGACAATGTGCCGGTGGTCGATCTGCATGTTCGACAGGGATGGTCGATCGCAGGGCAACTGCGCGCACACTATGACGATGGCACTTCGTTTCACGACGTCATGATCCTGGAAAAAATATTGCAATGACCCGAGTGGTCATCTCGCAACCGATGTATTTTCCGTGGGTTGGATTTATCGCGCAGATGGCGCTGGCCGATGTGTTCATCTGGCTGGATGACGCGCAATTCTCGAAGGGCAGTTTCACCAACCGCATTCAGGTCAAGTTGCCCGACGGTCGGAAATGGATGTCGGTTCCGCTGGAAGGAAAAGGCGCCTTTCAGACCATCCGCGATCTGCATTCCGCCAGAAAGGACTGGATCCCCAGCCACCGGGCGCTTTTGGACCAGTCACTGCGCGGGCGGCCCCATACCGCAATGGCCTTGCAACTGTTCGACGAAGGGGTTGGCGGCGGCACCGACAGGCTGTGCGACCAGTTGATCGCTTCGTCCGAAGGGCTGGCCCGGCATCTGAACGTGCTGCCCCGGCAGTTCCTGCTGTCATCGTCGATGGGCGTTGACGGAACGTCATGGAGCCGCGTTCTGGCTTTGGTGCAGGCCGTGGGCGGCACCGAATACATCACCGGGCACGGTGCGCTTGGCTATCTGGATCATTCCGCCTTTGAAAGCTCCGGCATTGCCGTACGCTACATGGATTATCAGCCGCTGCCCTGGCCGCAGCCGCATGGCGACTTTACGCCCTATATCACGGGGCTTGACCTCATTGCCTCGCTGGACGCAGAAACGGCCCGAACCCATCTTCGTCCCGCCAGCATGGACTGGCGCGCATTCCGGGCGATCAAGGAGCCATCGACATGAGCCAGATCTACGCCGCCGAAGCCCGGCAATTTGCCCGCGACGGATATGCCATCCTGCGCGGGTTCTACGATCGCGACACCATGATCGACCCCATCCGCGAAGGCGCACGGCGCATCGTTCAGGCCCTTTGTGCCAAATATGGTGTCAGAGCGCCCTCCGCCACGGCGGATGAGGCAATGGGTCCGGGCTACCTGGCGTTGGCCAGTGCCAACCGCGCCTGGGGCGGCGAAGTCTATGACGCGGTCAAGCAGATTCCGGCCTTCATGCGGTTGGTCAGCGATGCCCGCAACGACGCGCTGTTCCGCGCGCTGCGGCCAAGCTCCGAGCCGGGCCTGGCTGCGGGCGGCTACGGCATCCGCATCGACAGCCCCGGCGAAGACAAGTTCCGTGCGCCCTGGCATCAGGAATTTCCCGCCCAGCTGCGCAGCTCCGATGGCATCGTTTTCTGGTCGCCGCTGGTGTCGATCTTCCCCGAAATTGGCCCGGTTGAACTGGCAATCGGGTCGCAGGCCGAGGGGATCGTGCCGGTCTACAAGGATGACGCGGGCATCGGCAAGGCCGGCGCCTATGCGCTGCGCCTTGACCACGAGGCGGAACGGCTGGCGCGCTATCCGCATGCCGCGCCGATCAGCGAACCGGGAGACCTGATCGTGATGGACTTTCTGACACTGCACCAGTCGGGCGAAAACACCTCGGACCGGCCGCGCTGGTCGATGCAATGGCGGATGTTCAACTTTGCCGATCCGGTGGGGGTGAAACTCAGCTGGCGGGGGTCATTCGCTGCGGGACAGAGTTTCGAGACGATCCTGCCCGAACTGGTCGCGCCGCCGCAATGAGCGTTTGCCGGATCTGCGCCACAGCCCTGCCTGCGCCCGACTATCTGGCGCCAGCCCCGGCGATGACCTCACTGTCGACCTGGATCGACGTGCCGACCGAGGTGTCCGTCTGCCGGACCTGCAGCCATGCGCAATCGCCGGATCTGCCAGATGTGCAGGCCTTTTACGACCACGAATACCGCATTTCGTTGCAGTCCGAAGATCACGACCAGATGTACGAAATGCAAACCACAGGCCCGGTCTTTCGCACCGCCCACCAGGCGGCGCTGATGGCTGCGCTGGATGTGCCTCAGGGCGCAAGGCTGTTGGATTTCGGTGCCGCCAAGGCCGCAACGACACGGCATTTCCTGACGCTGCGGGCTGACGTTCTGCCGCATGTCTTTGACGTATCGGAAGATTACCGACCCTATTGGGCCAGTTGGGTGCCCGAAGACGCGCAGGCAACTTATGCCTTGCCTGAACGCTGGTTGGACCGGTTCGACCTCATCACCGCGCATTTCGTGCTGGAACATGTGACCGATCCGGTTTCGGTATTGTCGACCCTTGGGCAGTGCCTTTCACCCGAGGGGCGACTTTTCTTCACCGTCCCGGATCCGGTCGGTAACCCCGGCGACCTTCTGGTGGCCGATCACCTCAACCATTTTGTGCCGTCTTCGTTGCACCGCGCGCTTTCTCTGGCAGGATTGGACGTGATCTCGCTGCGACAAGATCTGTTCCGCGGCGCGCATGTGGTCGTGGCGCAGCGACACGCGCCGGGCGATGCCGCGGCGGAGCAGGTCGATCCAGCCCCGGTCCTTGCCTTGCTGGAGTGTTGGAGCCGCTGCCTTGACGGTCTGCGCGCGCAGCTTGACCAACCCGACATGGCCGAAAAGCGCGTTGCCATATACGGCGCGGGCTTTTACGGCGCTCTTTTCGCCCCGATGGTCGGGGCGCGAGTTGCGTGCTTTCTCGATCGCAACCCGCATCTTCAAGGCGGCACGTTGGAGGGCCACCCGATTCTTGCACCCGAGGCCTGCCCGCCAGTGGATCTGGTGATTGCCGCGCTGAATCCTGCACAAGCACGCGTCATACTGCCCGAAAAGGCCGCATGGCTGCCACCTGGATCAAAGGTGATCTACCCTGCCGGGTCGTGAGGCCGCCTAGGGAGCAATGACTTCAACCAAGCCTGCGTCAGGCGTTTCGCACCGTGGCAACGCCTCAACGTGAACATCGGTATCGCTCTGCCAACCGCGCGCATTGCCCGCGTATCCAATTTACTTTCCTCCAGAAGCTGCCTCGCCAAACCTCCAAAACGCCGGTTTCGGGCCAACATCTCGGCATGGGTGGGGCGGGTTGCCGGAATGTAATGGCGCTGGGTAGGCAAAACCCGCTGCACGAAGTCCGCACCATTCTGGGTGCCCCGGATTCCATCGGCCAGCATGGCATGCAGCAGGATGAGATGATCGCAACCCCATGGATCGTCATAGTCCTTCAGTACCCGATCATAGCTTTCGATTAGCCCCCGATGTCGCCATAATCCGTAGAACCAGCTTGCATGACCCATGAGCATCTGACGCAAAATGCGCCGTTCCGCGGCGTCGGAATCTTCTGCCACAGTAAGTGGGTAGGTGAACGTGCGGTTTTTTCCTGCGGTACCAAACTCTTGCCTGATCGTCCCCACTGCAAGACGCGCAGTCGGCGTTTCGTCCAGAATCGGCGCAAGCCGCTTCAGGAAATCTGGTGCAGCCAGATCATCATACGCGCGGAAAGCGAAGTAATCGCAATCCGCACTATCTCGGACATACAAAAAGTTCTCGTTGGCTGACGACGTCTTCGGATGGACAATATGTCGGAACCGCCGATCATACTCGCAAAAAGCGGCACAAATCTCTGTCGTACCGTCGGTTGAAGCATTGTCCGATATGATCACCTCGAAGTCCCGGTGCGTCTGGCAAGCCAGATTCTCCAGGCATTCGCCAATCAGGGTGACGCCGTTGTAGACAGGAACGCCAATCGTGATGCGCGGCATGCCAGACCTTGGATGGTTGTGCTTCGCTCCCTGAGTATTGTAAGCCTTTCCCAACGTAAATGGGGAGGGGACATGCAGGCTGTCATCCTGGCCGGGGGCTACGGCACGCGGATTTCCGAGGAAAGCCATCTGCGTCCCAAACCCATGATCGAGATCGGCGGCAAGCCGATCCTGTGGCACATCATGAAGATATACGCCGCCCACGGGATCAGCGAGTTCGTGATCTGCCTTGGCTATCGCGGCTACATGATCAAGGAATACTTCGCCAACTACATCCTGCACTCCTCGGATGTCACGCTTGACGCCCGCACGGGCGAGATCACCTATCACAACTCCATCGCGGAACCCTGGCGGGTCACGCTGGTTGATACCGGCGAGAGTTCAATGACCGGGGGCCGGTTGAGGCGGGTGCGGGGCTATCTGAACGGCACCTTCTGCATGACCTACGGCGACGGCGTGGCCGATATCGACATCGGTGCCGAAATCGCCATGCACAAGGCGCATGGCAGAGAGGCCACGGTGGCAGCCGTCACCCCGCCGGGCCGCTATGGCGCGCTGGAGCTAGACAATAGCAGCATGGTCCGCAAGTTCATCGAGAAGCCGCCGGGCGACGAGGGCCGGATCAACGGCGGCTTTTTCGTGCTGGAGCCATCGGTGCTGGACCGGATTGAGGGTGACGCCACCCCGTTCGAGGGTGCGCCGCTGGAAGGGCTGGCGGCCGATGGACAACTGGCGGCCTGGCGTCACCCGGGTTTCTGGCAGGCGATGGATACCCTGCGCGACCGCACCTATCTGGAAAAGCTCTGGGCTGACGGTCGGGCGCCGTGGAAGGTCTGGGCGTGAGCTTCTGGCGCGGCAAACGCGTTCTTCTGACCGGGCATACCGGCTTCAAGGGTGCCTGGGCCGGGCGCTGGCTGGCCGGTCTTGGGGCCAGAGTGACCGGAATTGCTCTTCCGCCGGAGCAGGGGCCGTCGCTTTTCAACCTTCTGGGCACGGGCCACTTTGCGGCCAGCCACATGGCCGACCTGCGCGACCCGGCCATAACCGCCGATCTGGTCCAGGCCACACAGCCGGAAATTGTGCTTCACCTGGCTGCGCAGCCGCTGGTACGGCTGTCCTATGCCGACCCTGTCCTGACCTTCGGCTCTAACGTTATGGGGACGGTTCACCTGCTGGATGCCTTGAGTCGGCACGCAAGGCCTGCGGCGGTGGTCGTCGTCACTTCAGACAAGGTCTATGAAAACAACGGCTCGGGCCGCGCCCATGTCGAAACGGATCGTCTGGGCGGCCATGACCCCTATTCCGCCTCGAAGGCAGCGACCGAGATCGTCGTGGCGTCTTTCCGGCAAGCCTTCTTCACAGAGCAGCAGGTTCCGCTGGTGACCGCTCGCGGCGGAAACGTCATTGGCGGCGGTGATTTCTCGGCTGATCGGCTGGTTCCAGACCTGGTCCGGGCCGTAGTGGCAGGCCGGCCACTGGAGATCCGCAACCCGCAGGCGACGCGGCCCTGGCAGCATGTGCTGGATTGCCTGGACGGCTATTTCACATATATCGAGGCCCTGACCTTGACGACTGGGCTGCCCGAGGCGTTGAACTTCGGGCCGAAACATGGCGCGCCAGCCGTTTCGGTGGCCGAACTGGCAAACGGCCTTTTGCGTGCCCTGGGCCGGGATACGGCCTTTCGGGAAACGGCAGACAAGGGGCCGCATGAAATGGCGGTGCTTGCCATCGACCCGACGCTTGCCGCGCGGACATTGGGTTGGCACTCACGCCTGCCGGGGGCGGCTGCGCTGGCGCTTACCGCCCGCTGGTACGCGGGCTTCATGGCGGGCGAAGACATGGCCCGCCTGACCGACGAACAGATCGCCCAGTATCAGGACATGGCCAGATGACCCGCCTTTGCCGTTTTTGCCACTCGCCGTTGACGCAAACCCTGGTCGATCTAGGCCAGACGCCTTTGGCCAACGGTTATCTGCCCGATGACCCCGCCGCCATTTCCGCCGAACGCAGCTTTCCCTTGCATGTGATGGTCTGCAATGCCTGCTGGCTGGCCCAGACGACCGAGACGGTGCCGGCGGATGCGATTTTCACGCATGACTACGCCTATCTTTCGTCCTATTCAGCCGGATGGGTCGCTCATGCCCGTCACTATGCCGAAGCGATGACCGCACGCTTCGCCTTGGGTCCGCAGTCGCGGGTGGTGGAGGTGGCGTCGAATGACGGCTATCTGCTGCAACATTTCGTTGCCATGGGCGTGCCGGTTCTGGGGGTGGAACCCGCGGGTCACGCTGCGGAAGTGGCAGAAGAGATCGGTGTCCCGACCCGTGTCTTGTTCTTTGACAAAACCTCGGCCACTGCATTGCGCGCCGAAGGATTTGCCGCCGATCTGATCGCCGCCAACAACGTTCTGGCTCATGTGCCCGATATCCGGTCCTTTGCAGCCGGCTTCAAGGCGCTGCTGAAACCTACCGGGGTCGCAACCTTCGAATTTCCCCATCTGGCGCGGCTGCTGGAACAAGTCCAGTTCGACACGATCTATCACGAGCATTATTCCTACCTCTCGCTGACCTTTGTTGAGCGGTTGATGAACGAGATCGGGTTGGTCGTTTTCGACATCGAGACGTTGCCCACGCATGGCGGGTCGCTGCGTGTCTTCGTCTGTCACCCGGGCGCCTATTCCGACACGCCCGCAGTGGCGCTGCTTCGCGCGCGCGAAGCGGCGATGAAGCTTGGCCAGGCCGAAGGCTACCAGGGTTTTGCACAGAAGGTTGAAAAGGTGATCGTCGAGTTCCGGGCCTTCCTTGCCAGGGCCCGCGCAATCGGCAAGTCGGTTGCGGGCTATGGTGCAGCGGCCAAGGGCAACACCTTTCTCAACGTGGCGGGGTTGGGTGTCGGTGACCTTGCCTTCGTCGTCGATCGTAACCCGCAGAAACAGGGACACCTGCTTCCCGGCAGCCATGTTCCGGTGCTGGCCATTGACGCGATTGCGGCCCGCAAGCCGGATTATCTGGTGATCCTGCCCTGGAACATCGCGGCCGAGGTGATGGAACAGCAGGCGCAGATCCGCGACTGGGGCGGGCAATTCGTCACCGCGATACCCCGGCTGGTGATCCGATGAGGCTGACCGAGGGCACGATTGCGGGCCTGTTCCTTGTAGAAAGCCCACAGCATCGGGACGAAAGGGGCAGCTTCGTGCGGGTCTTTTGCCGGGATGCCTTTCACGATGCCGGCATCAACTTTGATCCGGTGCAGTCGAACCTTTCGACCAACACACATCTTCACACGCTTCGCGGCCTACACTTTCAGCACCCGCCCTTTGCCGAGGCGAAACTGGTGCGTTGTGTAGCGGGCCGGGTCTGGGATGTTGCGGTCGATCTGCGGCCTGGCCCCGGCTTTGGGCGATGGCAAGCCGAAGAGCTTTCGGCCGAGCGTGCCAACGCCGTCTATCTTCCTGAAGGGCTGGCACATGGGTTCCTGACGCTGACATCCGAAGCCGTGATCTTGTACGAGATGGGCTGCGCGCATGTGCCCGGAAAGGCGGCCGGCATCCGCTGGGACGACCCCGACCTGCAGATTTCGTGGCCCTCCCAGCCTTGCCTGATGTCGCCAGCCGATGCGGCTTGGCCGTTGCTCCAGGATTTTAGGCATGACCGGGCATGACCTGAGCGTCGTCATCCCGACCCACAACAGGCCCGAGCTGCTTCGGCGGGCGGTTGCTTCGGTCCTGGTGGCGCTTCCCGAGGGTGCCGAGATCTTGGTCGTGGATGACGCCAGCGATCTGCCCGCCGATCAGGTTCTGGGCGACTTAGTCCGCGCGGGGGCCTCATTGCGGATCATACGGAACCGCGCCAGCCTCGGGCCTGCGGGCGCGCGCAACTCGGGCGTCAGGGCGGCGCAAGGAAGGATTGTGCTGTTTCTTGACGATGATGACCTGCTGCGCCGGGGGTATCCAGAAGCTGTCCTTTTTGCGGCCCGCGCAAACGACGGGCCCCGTTGGGGGTTTTCGCCGATCCTGACCCATCTGGACCCTGCGACAACTCTGCCGGAAGGTCGTGTTGACGTCGGTGGTACGCTTCTGGCCGGTCCTGGCACGCGAAAGCATCTGGGCGGCCTAGGGTGCGGGTTCTGGATCGAGCGGGGGCTTTTTCTTGAAGCTGGGGGCCTGAACGGCCGGCTTCGGGTGAATGAGGATACCGACCTTTGCCTGCGGCTGATGGGCCTTGGCCACTGGCCGTGGCGCGGAACGTTGGCGGGGGTAAGCGTGCTGCAGCGCAACTCCGGCAAGACTGGTGCGCCTTCGGTCACACGGAAAACCGGAGCGGCCGAGCGGGCAGAGTGTTTCAGGGCGATCAGATCGTCAAATGCGGAGTTTCTTGCTCAGGCCCCGCTGCTTCGCAAATTCCTGCTGCGTCGCCAGTTGAAGATGCTTGCGCGCGCCGGGTGCGGGCGGGAGGCTCTGGCGATCATCCGGGCAGAGGGCAACGCCGTTGATCTGGCGTTGCTGACCGGATTTCTTGTTGCAGAGCGTTTTCGTTAGTCGGGTTTGCCCGCCTCATGTCGGGCGCAACCATTTGCGCAGGAGTGATGGCGACCCGCAGTTTCAGAACTTGCCGATCAGGTTGAGGAACACGCCTTCGCGGTCTTTCTCGACGCTGCGAAGATCGTCCGAGACGCCGCCCCAGGAATAGCCCGCGCCCAGCCGCAAGTTGTCGCCGATGTCGCGATAAAGCCCGACAAGCGCACCATATTCAGTCGTGTTGGACTTGGGATAGGACATGCCGCGCACTTCACCCAGAATGTCCCAGTTGTGGACGACATGGTAATCCAGCCGGACAATGCCCAGGTGGGCAATGGATTCGGTAAAGGTATCGGTCCCGCGCGGCGCCTCTTCACGCAGGCGGAAGCCATATTTGGCGCCAAGGGTGAACTGCTGGTTCAGGTCATAGCTGAGCGCCATGTACAGGATGTGGCTGCGCTGCTTTGGCCCGTTCAGCGTGCCGTCGACGTTCACCTGATCGGCGCCGGGCAGGTCGTAAAGATAGGTATAGCTGATCAGCGCATTCAGCCGGTCGTTGTCGACCGGGCGGTAGGCATAGCCCAGTTGCGCCTCGACATAGGTGCCGTCGCGCAGATTGTCGGTGTCGGCATCGGCAAAGATGGCGTCGAAATTGCCGATCAGCCGCCAGTCGTCGCTGGTCTGGCGTTCATAAAAGCCTGACAGCAGCAGGGTCTGGCGATCCTGCACGCGGGCGGGATTGTCGCTGTCTTCCAGCCGGATTTCGGCGCGCAGACCGCCCGAAACGGCCTCACCCCCGGAATAACGCATCCCGAACGACAGGCTGCGACGGGTCACCGTGGTGCCATCGCTTTCGGTATTCTCGCCCGCGATCACCCCCATGTCATAGCGCCAGGTTTCCGACGGCGTATAGGTCACGCCGTAAGTGGTGGCTGTGGCAGGCTCCGAGCCGAAGGCGCTATAGCTGTTTTCGGCGGTGTAAGCCCATTGATCACTCAGCCGCACCTGAGAGCCAAAGACCAGCGTGCCCTTGTCCTTTCCGGTGACGGTGCTGCTGTCGGTCACGCGCAGCGGATCCAGCCGGTAGCCCATCGTATAGGTGGTATCGGCATTTGGCGCCCAGGCCAGTTCCAGCCGCCCGGCAGTACCAAGATTGCCGTCCGAGACCTCTCCCAGCACGCTCAGCGCATCTGACAATTGCGCTTCGGCCCCGACACCCAGACGGTTGTTCCAGCGCAGCCCGCCCGCCTTTGCCAACGTGGCCTGACCAAATATCCAGACCGACAGATCTTCGTCGCGGGCAAAGGTCAGCTTGGCGCCCAGATCGGTGCGGGTGCCGTTGTCTTCGGCCAGCGTGCTGCCGGGGGTGGTGCGGTCGGTGTGGGCGGCCTCGACCTCCAGGGTGAAGCGGTCGTTGATATCATAGGCGACACCCAGCCGCGCGTCCGCGCGTTCCTTGGCCGCCGCATCGGAAAACCGGTCCATCCCGAAGGTCAGCGCCAACCGATCGTTAACGGCGACTTCGCCGTCCAGCCCATAGGTGGTTTGCGCCGTGGCAATATCCAGATCGGGCGAGGAAAAGCCCGCCTCGCGGTCATCGTAATAGCCCGCGACAAACCCCTTGCCGCCGAAATCGGCCAGGTCCACCCGTCCTTCCACCCGATAGCCCAGGGCCGGGGCCCCGATGACGCCTGCCGATGGCGTGGCAGGATCAATCTCCAGCCCGCCATTCAGCGACAGCGAGGTGCCAAAGCCCGGACCTTCGCTTTCAGCCACCTCAAAACTAAGGAAGGTGCCCTCGCTGTGGCGCCACAACACATCGGCGCCGAGCAGCGTGTTGTCGGCGATGCCGGTTGTTTCCGTCGCAGCCGAAACGCCGAACCGCAGAGAGTCACTGGCCCAGACCTCTGCCCGGCCACCGGCAGAAATGCCGCTGACATCGCCGGTCGTCGGGATGTATTCATATTGCGCCACCAGATTGACGTCATAGTCACCCAGCGGCCGGTCCGTGACCACCCCCCCCGCCCCCGCCGAGGGCGAAAGCGGCGCGTTCAGGATGACCACGCCCTGCAGATAGTCGATGCGGTAATCGCGCCCCTCGGTCAGGCGGCGGCTTTCGACCACGCGACCCGACACCGGATCGCGGATTTCCACGATCAGCGTCTCGGTCCCGCTCTGGATATCGCGCCGCGACAGGAAGTAGGAACTGCCGCCGGTGCCGCGGAAGATGTCGCGTTGCACCAGACTGTCGGGCTGCGAAGCATAGCCGGTGAACTTCAGCCGCGCCTCACCGTTCGGCATGGTCTCGGTGGTTTGCCAATTGCCCATCAGGCCGTAAAGCGTGCGGTCGGTCCGCACCACACGGTCCAGATCGCTGACCGGTTTGAAATCGCCCCAGACCAGGAAGTTATTGTCCCGCTCGACCTTCAGATACAGCTTGCCCGATGTCGGAGCCAGCTCTGCGCTGGTGCTGTCATCGCCGGTGGTCACCCAGACATCCTCATCCTCGATGCCGCGCAGGACCTGATCGGGGTTCTTGCGGCCAAAGTCGCGGAAAAGGTCTTTCAACTCATCCTCTCGGGTGTCCACCATGGCGGTGATGCGGGTGCCATTGGCCAGCACGCCATCGGCAAAGCCCGCAACGCGGCCCCGCTTCCAGGTCTCATCCGCCACCAGGTCGCGGCCCAGCGTCAGGTCGATGATGCCGGTCGCAAACACCTCATGCGCCGGGATGGTGACATCACGGGTCTCGTTGCGGCTGCCCACCCCGATCTGCACGCCATGATCGCCCGGCGGCAGGATGCGCTGGACGACAAAGCCCCGCCGCATGTCCATGATGACCTCTTCGCCCATCACCGTCACGCGGGTGCCCGCAGGCACATCGAGGCCCGTCACGGTGACAGCTCCGCCCCGCACCGGGATGGTCCGGCGTGCGGTGCGGTCTTCACCCTCACCCGCAGCGATGATCGGGCCATCCAGATCCGGGTCGGCCATGCGGGTCGCGGTGCGGCTCAGCGGCAGAATGGCGGTCTCGTCATAGCGCCCTTCGCTGTCATAGACCCGCAGGGTATAGTCCATGTCGGCAGATCCATCCGCCGGCATCCGCCATTCCGCCTGCCCGTTGGGCTGAATCGGCACCAGGGTGATCTTGCCGTCACGGTCGCGAATGCGCACTTCGGCGCGCTTGATCCAGGCCGGATAGTTGGCATAGGCGCGGAACACCACGCGGTCCCCCGCCACATAGCTGCGCCGCATGTCCAGCGTGCTGACGTTCAGCTTGGGCCGGGCGCCCAAGCCATCATAGGACATCTGAATGCCCAGATCTTCAAACTTCCGATCAACCGCGCGGATATCGCCCACCACCACCGGATCGCCCGCAATGGTCTTGCGCGGCCCGCCCGGACTGACCGGGTCGATCGAGATTGAAAAGCCCAGATCGCCCACCGCCGAGGCGCCATCGTCTTCGGTATTGGCCCCCATTTCGCGCGAGACAACCTGGCCCTCATTGGCCTGATAGCAGTCCTCGGGCAGGACGCCGCCCACCAGCGCACAGCCCTGCACCCGGTCATCGGCAAAGGCGCCGGAGGCCAGCAGCATCGCCAAGGCCGTGCTGCCCGCAAACCGCATCGTCCCAAGTCTGGATTGATTTGCCATCCGGCTCATTGCACGGGCCCTCACTCGTTCACAGCCTTGGTGGTCCGACGCTGGATCACCGTTTCAACATTCAACTGATAGCGTCCGTTTGCGGGCCAAAGCCTGCGCAGGATCTTTTCAACCGCCCGCATCCTTTGCCTGGCCAGCTTCTCGCTTTCGCCCTTGGCCAACTGATAGCTCAGCCGCAGGACGGTGGGCGTGTCGGCAATCTCGGCCACCAATTTCTTCAGGCCCGCCTCCAGTTCCACGCGCGGCTGGCGGGCTTCATTGCCAGAACCAAAGGCGCGCTCCGACAAGTCGATCCGCACCACACGGCTGATCGTCGCGCCAAAGTTCATCTTGGTCAGCATGCCGGGAGTCACCCGCACCACGCGCGGGTTCTCGGTCGTTACCCGGTACCCCGAAGGCAGCGTCCGCGTGTCCAGCTTCAGCATGAAGTTGGAGCCGATGGCAGCTGGCAGGGCCGCGCAGGGCACCGAATACCGGCCATGCTCATCCGTGGTGATCGCCAGCCCGTTCGGCGCCACCAGGCGCACACCCGGCAGACCCTTTTCAGGGCCCTTCGGCTCGGGTGCGCCCCATTTGCCGCCGTTATAGGTCTGGTCGGTGATCGCCGCGCGGTTCTCTTTCGGCTCGCCGTTGAAATAGCCGTCCTGGTTCAGGTCATCAAAGACCCGACCGATGATCGTGGCACAGGCAAAGACCGGCTCGGCCGCCAACCGCACCGTCGCGATGGCATCCGGCGTGACCGGCAGTCCGGTAAACGGGCTGACGCCGCGCGCCACGTTGTCATGCTCTCCCGGTCCGGCACTGGCACTGACCAGCACATCCAGCACCACCGACACGCTTGCCCCCGGCGCCAGGCTGACGCCCGGCCAGGTCAGCGTGCGTCCGCCGATCACCGGCTCTGTCGCCACGCCAGCCACGGTCGCCGTGCCGCTTTGATAGATGAAGCCCACAGGCAGCACATCAACCACATTGGTCACCGTCGTCTGCGTGGTCGAGGTGTTGCCAAGGGTGATCGTATAACTCACCACATCGCCCACCGAAACCTGGCTGCGATCGACCACCTTGGTGATGGTCAGACCGCCCAGACCGAAGGTCGGCGACACAACCGCGTCGTCATCCGTCACTACCTGACCCACCAGCGATTCCCCGGTTGCCGTGCCGCCCAGCGTCACGGTTCCCGCCACCACGTCAGCCGGTGTGATGGTGTAAGAGTTGCCGGTGCAAACCAGCGTCGCCGTCTCTCCGACCGCCAGCGAGATCGTCGTGCAGGTCAGACCCGGCAAGGGCAACGTCAGGGTCGACAGATCCAGATTCACATCCTGCAGATCCAGATCGCCGGTATTGGTGACCGTAAAGGTATAGACCACCTGATCCCCGGCATCGATGATGCCATTGCCATTGATGTCCGGAATGTCGGCAATCGTGATCACCAGCTGGATCGCGGGCTGGCCTACCTGAACAACCGTCGGGTCATTGGTCGGGTCGCCATCGGTGCGGCCACTTCCATCGGGCGTCTCGGTGCCCTCAGGGTTGGTCACCGCACTGCCATCGGGATTGGTCCCGGTGTCAGAGATATCGGTCACCTGCACCGGATTACCGCCGCCATCCAGGATCGGCACGCCCGCCGAGGTCACAGCATCGCCTGTCACGGTGGCCGTATTCTCGACATGGGTCCGCAGGATATCTGCCGGGGTCACCGTATAGCTGGCGGTAAAGGCCGTGCTGTTGGTCTCGCCCACAGCCAGGCTGATCGGCCCGCCCGACATCACGGCCAAGGGATCGCTGATCGTCACATCGGCCAACGCCAGATTACCGGTATTGGCGACATCAAAGGCATAGTTCAGGATATCGCCCAGATCGACAAAGCCGCTGCCATTCACATCGGTCGTGCTGACCAGCCGTTTGACCAGACGGATGCCCGGCGCAGGCTGCAACAGCGCCACGGTCGGGTCATTGGTGTAGCTACCAAACAGCGGCGCCGCGCCATCCAGCGTATCGCTGACCACAACAGCCGTCAGCCCTTCCAGGCTGAGGTTGCGCACGTTCAGCCGGAAGGTCACGCCGATCGTGCCGTCCGGGTTGACCGTCGGGCCGGACTGCAGCGCCTTGGCAATGGCAATGCGGACCTGCGGGATTTTCGGTAAGAGGTAGCCGGTTGCGGCGGTTGCGGGCCCAAGCACGATGCCAGAGATCACGGTGGGCACAAC
>JBATAV010000392.1:0-7206 GCA_049662025.1 Paracoccaceae bacterium
CGGTTCTGCCGGCATCTGGAACCACAGAAAGATGCCCAGGCCCAGCGCCACGGTGGCAAACGGCATGAGAAGGCCGCGCGCCTCCATCAGCGCGTCAAAGGGGCGTCGCAGCCAATCGCCCAAAGCCGCCACCTTGCTACAGCCCCCTTTCCCGTCTAAACCCGCCCGGTTCCCGCTTACCCTGTCCGATCTTGGTTTCCGAAAGGTTAACGCCGTTATGACTGCTCCGGTCGTCACCCGCTTTGCGCCCTCGCCCACCGGATACCTCCACATCGGCGGAGGGCGGACGGCGCTGTTCAACTGGCTTTTCGCGCGCGGGCACGGCGGCAAGTTCCTGTTGCGCATCGAAGACACCGACCGCGAGCGATCGACCCCGGAGGCAACGGCCGCCATCCTGCGCGGGCTGACCTGGCTGGGCCTGGATTGGGACGGCGACGTCGTCAGCCAGTTCGCCCGCAAGGACCGCCACGCCGAGGTGGCGCATCAGATGCTGACCCGTGGCACCGCCTACAAATGCTTTTCCACCGCCGCCGAGATCGAAGCCTTCCGCGAGGCGGAAAAGGCGCGCGGCGTCACCTACCCGGTTTTCCTGTCACCCTGGCGCGATGCCGATCCTGCCAGCCATCCGCAGGCGCCTTATGCCATCCGCATGCAGGCCCCGCGCAGCGGCGAGACCGTGATCGACGACAAGGTGCAGGGCCGCGTGGTGATCCGCAACGAGACGCTGGACGACATGATCGTGCTACGGTCGGACGGCACGCCGACCTACATGCTGGCCGTGGTGGTCGATGACCATGACATGGGCGTCACCCATGTGATCCGTGGCGATGACCACCTGAACAATGCCGCCCGCCAGCAAATGGTCTATGCCGCAATGGGCTGGGCGGTGCCGATCTGGGCGCATATTCCGCTGATCCACGGACCCGACGGCAAGAAGCTGTCGAAACGCCATGGCGCCACCGGGGTCGAGGAGTATCAGGCGCTTGGCTATCCGGCAGCGGGCATGCGCAACTACCTGACGCGGTTGGGCTGGGCGCATGGCGACATGGAGATCTTCACCAGTGCCGAGGCGATGCAGGTGTTTTCTCTGGAAGCCATCGGCCGCGCGCCAGCCCGGCTGGATTTCAAGAAATTGGAAAGCATTTGCGGGCATCATATTGCCGTGATGGAAAATGCCGCACTGCTGCATGAACTAGAGGGTTATCTTGCCGCCGCTGCGAAGCCGGCGCTGACTCCGCTGCAACGCGAACGGCTTTTTCAGGCCATGCCGGTGTTGAAGGAGAGGGCGAAGACCTTCCCAGAACTCCTTGAAAAGGGGCAGTTTGCTCTGACAAGCCGGCCCGTCGGGGTGGAGCCGAAGGCGGCCGAGGCGCTGGATGCGGTATCCCGTGGTATACTGAAATCATTGACGCCGCACCTGCAAAGTGCTAGCTGGACGAAAGAAACGCTCGAGCCCATTCTGAACCAGATCGCCGCTGAAAACGGCATCGGATTCGGCAAGCTGGCGGCGCCCTTGCGGGCGGCATTGGCGGGGCGCAGCGCCACACCTTCGGTTTTCGACATGATGCTGGTCATCGGTCGGGAGGAGACGATCGCAAGGCTGGAAGACGCTGCCGCCTGATGGCGCAGTCGCCCCCCGGCCCTGCCGATGATGCCCCTTCGGGGGGAACTTGGCCAACGGCCCGCGATGCGCTCGCGGCAGGCCTGTTAGGGGGATGAGAGAGAATGGCAGACAAGAAAGCGACGCTGACCTTTGACGGCAAGGCCTATGACCTGCCGGTGCTGAGCCCGACACTGGGCCCCGATGTCGTCGATATCCGCAAGCTTTACGCCGAGGCCGACATCTTCACCTTCGACCCCGGCTTCACCTCGACCGCCGCCTGCGAAAGCACCATCACCTTCATCGACGGCGACAAGGGCGAATTGCTGCATCGCGGCTATCCGATCGAGCAACTGGCCGACAAATCGCATTTCCTCGAGGTCTGCTTCCTGCTTCTGTACGGAGAGCTGCCCACCGCCGATCAGATGGCCGATTTCGAAGGCCGGGTGACGCGCCACACCATGGTGCATGAACAGCTGCACTATTTCTTCCGTGGCTTCCGCCGTGACAGCCACCCGATGGCCACCATGGTCGGCGTGGTCGGCGCGATGTCGGCCTTCTACCATGACAGCCTTGACATCAACGACAGCTGGCAGCGCGAGGTTGCCGCGATCCGCATGATCGCCAAGTTGCCGACGATTGCGGCGATGGCCTTCAAGTACTCGGTCGGCCAGCCCTTTGTTTACCCCAAGAACTCATTGGGTTACGCGGGAAACTTCCTGCACATGTGCTTCTCGATCCCGGCCGAGGAGTATCATGTGAACCCGGTTCTGACCAAGGCGCTGGACCGCATCATGATGCTGCATGCCGACCATGAGCAGAACGCCTCCACCTCCACCGTGCGGCTGGCGGGTTCCTCGGGTGCCAACCCCTTTGCCTGCATCGCCGCCGGTATCGCCTGCCTCTGGGGCCCGGCACATGGCGGCGCCAACCAGGCCTGCCTTGAAATGCTGCGCGAGATCGGCACCGTCGACCGTATCCCGGAGTTCATCGCGCGGGCGAAAGACAAGGACGACCCGTTCCGCCTGATGGGCTTCGGCCACCGGGTCTACAAGAACTTCGATCCGCGGGCGACGGTCTTGAAGGAATCCGCCGACGAGGTGCTGGAGCTGATGGGGATCCACAACAACCCCACCCTGCAAGTGGCCAAGGAGCTGGAGCGGATTGCCTTGCAGGACGAATACTTCATCTCGAAAAAACTCTATCCCAACGTCGATTTCTACTCGGGCATCATTCTGGATGCGATGGGCTTTCCGACCTCGATGTTCACGCCGATCTTCGCGCTGGCGCGCACCGTCGGCTGGATCTCGCAGTGGAAGGAAATGATCGGCGAGAAGAACCAGAAGATCGGTCGCCCGCGCCAGCTGTATATCGGCGAGAAGAAGCGCGATTACGTCGACGTGCGGCACCGTTGAACGCGGTTTCCCGGTTGCGGAAAAGGGGCGGCTTCGGTCGCCCTTTTCTTTTGCGCTTGCGCCCGGGGACCGAAACGGCAGGATCGGCGCGGCAAAACGGGGGCAAGTGGTGAAGGCAACCAGGCGGCTGATCGGCATCGACCTTGCAAAGACTGCGGCTTTGGTGGCCATGGTCGCCTATCATTTCACCTACGACCTTGACC
Organism: Paracoccaceae bacterium; assembly: GCA_049662025.1. Classification (GTDB taxonomy): domain Bacteria; phylum Pseudomonadota; class Alphaproteobacteria; order Rhodobacterales; family Rhodobacteraceae; genus Pseudogemmobacter. Next base: position 3,219 of record JBATAV010000392.1, read on the forward strand.
TCTTCGGCCTGATCCCCCGCAACACTGCGATCACCGGGCCGTTCTGGTGGCACGCGCGGCTGACGGCGGGCAGTTTCATCTTTCTGGCGGGCGTTTCACTGTGGCTGGCGCATGGGCCCGGGATTCGCTGGACCGCCTTCTGGCGGCGCTTTGCCAAGATCGTGGCGGCGGCGGGGTTGGTGACCATCGGCACGGCAATCGCCCTGCCCGGCCTGACGGTGTTCTACGGCATTCTGCATTCCATCGCAATGTCGTCGCTGATCGCACTGGCGGTGCTGCGCTGGCCTGCGGTGCTGAGTTATGCGCTGGCGACCGCGGTCTTCGCGTTGCCGTTCGGCTTTCGGGACCCTGTGTTTCAGGGCTGGCTGGTCTGGACCGGGCTGGCCCCGCAACCGCCGCTCACCGCCGATTTCCTGCCGTTGTTTCCGTGGCTTGCACCAATGTTGGCGGGGGTGGCGACGGGGCGGATGTTCAGCCGGTTCGGCCTGTGGCGGTTTCTTGCGCTGCCTGAAACCGCGTTTTTGCGTGGCCTTGCCTGGCCGGGCAAGCACACGCTGGTGATCTATCTGATCCACCAGCCAATCCTGATCGGCTGCTTCAACGCCTGGTTCTGGCTGCGCGGCTAGCTGCGTCCGTCCAACGTGCCAACAGCGCCGTAAAGATCGACCCGGCGGTCGCGGAACAGGCCCCAACTGGCGCGCAAATCGGCGATGGCGTCCAGATCGACGGTCGCGGTCAGCACCTCTTCGGCGTCACGGCCCGCCTTGGCCAACAGTTGCCCGCAATGGTCGGCGATGAAGCTGGAACCGTAGAAGGTGACCTCCCTGCCGCCCGGCGCGACCTCTTGGCCGATGCGGTTGCTTGCGACGACCGGCACGATGTTCGCCGCCGCATGGCCACGCATCGTCATTTCCCAATGCGGCTGGCTGTCGTAACCGGGGCTGGGCGGTTCCGAGCCGATGGCGGTGGGGTAGAGCAGCACCTCGGCCCCCATCAGCGCCATTCCGCGGGCGGCCTCGGGGAACCACTGGTCCCAGCAGATGCCAAGACCGACGCGGCCAAAAGCGGTGTCCCAGACCCTGAAGCCGGTATCGCCAGGCGAGAAATAGTATTTCTCTTCATACCCCGGTGACTGCGGAATGTGGGATTTTCGGTAGACCCCCAGATTGCGCCCATCGGCGTCGATCATCGCGGCCGAATTGAAAAACGCCGGTCCGGCGCGTTCGAAGAATGAACAGGGCAGCACCACGCCCAGCTCTTTCGCCAGGCTCTGGAACAGCGCGATCAACGGGTGACCTTCGGGCGGGCGGGCCAGCGCGAAATACTCGGGCCGCTGCTCGATGCAGAAATAGGGTGTTTCAAACAATTCCTGCACCAAAATGACCTGCGCGCCCCTGGCGGCGGCGGCGCGAATGGCGCGTTCGGCGGCTTCGGCATTTTTCGGCAGGTCCCAACTGCAGGCGAACTGGCTGGCGGCGAAGGTGACATTGCGCATGAGGCGGGCCTTTGGTCTGGTGGACAGATCCCGGGGGGGGCCCCGGACCCGCAGCGTATTTGAGCCAAGATGAAGCGGCGAGTCCTATTCCGCGGCTTGTGTCAGCGGCCAGCGGGCGCGGGCGGCGCCGGTCACGCTGTCATGCAGGCGTTCGCTGCGGTCGCGACCCATGGTGCGGCGGCGGCGCAGAAGGAAGAACTTGCCCCAGCTTTTCCAGGTGCCCACCATCGGCGCCTGGGCATCGCAGGGAAAGCGGCGGCGCCAGCCGTCGGGCAAGGTCAGGCCACAGGCCTCGGCCCGGTCCAGCATCCACACGAGGGGCAGGTTGGACAGCGGCCGTGCCGCCTCGAACTCTCCCAACTGGCCGCCGATGTCGCCATGCGCGCCACCGAACCAGACCTGTTCGACGTTACCCTCCCACCCCGGCGGGCAGTCCCACAAGACCGGGTCGAACACAGCACGGGTTTCATTCAACGCCAGCGCGTGAAAGCCATGGCGGATCGACGACCCCAGCTGATGGCTATGAAACGAATGATCCTGGCTGGTGAGCATCCACATCAAGGGCAGCCGCAGCCCCAGCGCCTTGACCGTGTCCCAGACCCCCACCATTTCGATCGGGGCCTCGATGTGGCAATGCGCGTGCGCAAAGGTGCGGGCCGTGTTGCTGGAGGGATCCATCCGGTAGTGGCGATAGGCCAGGGTCACGTTGCGTTCGGTGGCCTGGTCGTGCCGCAAGAGACCGATGCGGTCGATCACCCCGGCCAGGCTGCGCACCGCAAAGGCGCCGCGCGAATAGCCGAAAAGGAAAATCCGGTCGCCTTCGCGGTAATGGCTGGCCAGGTGGCCATAGGCGCGGCAGATCTGGCCGTTCATTCCGGTGCCCTGCACCACATCCAGCCCGCGCCGCCAGCCCTGCCACTGGATGCCCTCTTCATAGTAAAGCGTCCGCCGTGCGTTCAGCCCGCCTTCGCACAAGAGCCGGAAGGTCAGGCCCGCATTCGATACCTCGCCCGACCGCAGCGACGAGAAGGTGCCGTCGAGCACCAGCACATGATCGACCCGACCGCGTGTCGCACCCTTGGCGCGCGTCCCGGTGGCATCGATCTCCGACAGCGGGACCGGGCGCATCCAGCGCCTTATGCGATCAATGAAAGACGTGGCCGCCTCCCCTCCCTTTCCGCCCCGTTCCTTCCAGTCTGCCGACCAGACGTCACGGATTGGTTAACCCGCCTGCGAGGCTAACCCCCCGGCCGGATTTGTCCAGCCGGGGCGCGAAGGGACACGTGAATGCGACCGGATCAGACCCTCAGGTTCAGCACGGTCGCCATTTGCAGGTCGCCAAAGCCGTTGAAGCGGCTGTTGGTGACCACCGAATACGACCCCAACCCGTGCCAGATGATGTAGTCACCTTCGGCCATGTCGGCGGGCAAGGGAATGTCGCCCGGCAGCCGGTCGACCGAATCGCAGGTCGGGCCGAAGACGATTCGCGGCACCGGCTTGCCCTTGCGCAGCTTGCCTTCGGCCGAGATCACCTGCATCCGGTCGATCACCCCGATCAGCGGCAGTTCGGTCAGCGTGCCGTAGACACCGTCGTTCAGGAACACATGTTCGCCGTCGCGCAACGCCTTGACTCGCGCGGCCAGGGTGAAGGCATCGCCGCACATCGCCCGGCCCGGTTCGCAGACCAGAAGCGGGCGGTTGTCGCCGAAAACCTCGGTCGAGACCCGGTCGATGAGCTGGAATATCTCTTCCAGCTGCGGCACCACGGCGTCCAGCCGGTGGCTGGGGAAACCGCCGCCGACGTTCAGTCGCGCGATGGTGACGCCTGCCTTTGCCGCGATCAGTGCCGCCTCGCGGATATAGCTGTCCCAGGCCATCGGGTCGGTGCATTGGGTACCTGGATGAAAGGTGATCGAGGGGATGAATCCCGCCGCCGCCACCATCTTCAAGAGGTCGAGCGCCACTTCCGAGGTGGCGCCGAACTTGGCGCCGAAGTTGTAGGCAGCCCCCGCCACCGGCAGCTTGAAGCGCACCGAGATCTCGACGCCCTCGGCCGGGACCATCTCGATCAGCTTGACCAGTTCGGACCTGGAATCGACGCTGTAGCTTTTCACACCTTTTTCGACCGCATGGGCGATCTCATCGCGGGCGCGCACCGGGTTGTTGTAGTGAATGGCCGCGTCGGGCGCGAGGCGGCGGATCAGGTCGATCTCGAATCCGCTGGCGCAGTCATAGCCGCGAATGCCGGCAGCGGCGAGGTTTTCCACCATCGCTTCGCCGGGATTGGCCTTGACCGCATAGGTCACCATCCCTGGAAAGCCGTCGATGAAGCGCCGCGCATTGGCCTGCGCCACCGACGGCGCAAAGAACAAAACCGGGTTTTCGGGGCACATGTTGCGGATGTATTCGGTCGGGTTGGTCCAGATCGTCTTTGACAGTCCCATCGGCGTTTCCCTTTCTTTTCGCAAAGAAGCGTCGCCCGGACCCATGCAA
>JBATAV010000393.1:0-8706 GCA_049662025.1 Paracoccaceae bacterium
GTTGCGCGGATCTCGGTCCTGTCGTCGGCTACCAGCCGCGCACCCAGGGCCATCAACTGCAAGGCCAGCGCGGATTTTCCCGCACCCGAAGGCCCGGTGACCAGCACCGCGCGGCCTTGTACGGCCACGCAAGAAGCGTGCAGGATCAGCGTTTCGCCCTTGGGCGTCACCCCCGCCCCATCAGACGGGCAGGCCGACCACGAAGCGGGCGCCCAAGGGCTCGCTTGTAATGTCGGCAGCGGTGGGGCGGATGTTCTCGGCCCAGATCACCCCGCCATGCGCCTCGACGATCTGCTTTGAGATCGCCAGCCCAAGACCGGAATGGTTGCCGAAATCGCCCGAGGGACGTTCGCTGTAGAACCGCTTGAACACCTTGGTCAGCGCCTGTTCGGGAATGCCGGGTCCGGTATCTTCCACCACGACCAGCACGCGGTTGTCGCGCCGCCGCGCCCAGACGCGCACCGCGTCGCCCTCTTCGCAAAAGGAGATCGCGTTGGTGATCAGGTTGACGAACACCTGCGCCAGACGCGCCTCCAGCCCGCGAATGCTGATCGATTCGGCGGGCAGGTCGATGATGAAATCCACGCCCTTTTCAGCCGCCTGCTGGCCCAGATACTGACCCAGATTCGACAGCGTCTTCATCAGGTTGAACGTCTCCTCGTCTTCCTTGACCAATTCGGAATCCAGCCTCGAGGCGTTCGAGATGTCGCTGACCAGACGGTCCAGCCGCCGCACGTCATGCTCGATCACATCCAACAGCTTCTCGCGCTGCTCTTCCTTCTTGACCAAGCGCATCGACCCCACGGCCGAACGCAGGCTGGCCAGCGGGTTCTTAATCTCGTGCGACACGTCTGCGGCAAATTGTTCGTTGGCGTCGATCCGGTCATAGAGTGCGGAAACCATGCCGCGCATCGCCACCGACAGCCGCCCGATCTCGTCCGGCCGCGCCGCAAGGTCGGGAATGCGCACCCGGCCGGGGCTGACCTTGCGCTGGTCACGGTCGCGGCCGATTTCGGCCGCCGCGGCCAGGTCTGACAACGGGTTGGCGATGGTCGAAGCCAGCACCAGCGACAGGCCCAGCGACACCAGCAAAGCCACCACGAACATCTGCAGAATCTGCTCGCGCTCATAACGCACCAGTCGGTCGATCTCGCCCTCGGCCGAGGTCAGGGCGACCACGCCCATCACTTCGCCCGCCGCCCAGATCGGCGTGCCGACCGAAAACAGCGTGCCACCATCGACGTCATGCCCGGTATGTGACCCGGTCTGACCCGCACGCGCCGCTGGAAAGGCCTTGCGGGCAAGGCTTTCGCCATCGATCTTTGCCGCCTCTTCCGCCCCGAAGGTCAGAATGCTGGACACACCGTTCCAGACCGAGTTCAGAAAGTCGGTGATGACGGTGGACCGTACGCCACCCGGAATGTCGCCATCGGTGATCGCGGGCCCGACCCGGCTGGCCACCAGCCCCCCGGCGGGATCGAAGACAAAGGCCTCGACCCCGGCGCCAAGTTGCACATCGGCCAGGGCTGCCTGAAAGTCGAAGCCCGGCGTAGGCGGTTTCAACTGCGCTTCGAACACGTTCGAGATCAGCTCCGCCTCGCGGATCAGACCGGCTTCGCGCTGCAAGACAAGGCTGTCGCGGAACGGGTTCAGAAACAGCACCCCGGCGACAAGAATGACCAGCGCCATCATGTTGAAGATGATGATCTTGCGCGCCAGCGGGCTGCGGTTCAGCGAGACGAGGCCGCCGCGCGAACGGGTTTCGCGCAGGCTTTCGACCGTGGTGTCGGGCGACACCCAGTCTTCGCCCAGCAACACCTCTCCGGTCTTGCGGGGGCGCGGGTCATCCATGACGATGCGCGGCGCGGCGGTCATTCAGCCCAATCTCCCAGCACAGCCCCCGGCCGTCACTCTTCGTTGTAGCGATAGCCGATGCCGTAAAGCGTTTCGATCGCCGAGAAATCGTCATCGACGCTACGCATCTTCTTGCGCAACCGCTTGATATGGCTGTCGATGGTGCGGTCGTCGACATAGACCTGATCGTCATAGGCCACATCCATCAGCTGATCGCGCGACTTCACGAAACCGGGGCGTTGCGCCAGCGCCTGCAGCAGCAGGAATTCGGTGACGGTCAGCGACACGTCCCTGCCCTTCCAACTGACCGAGTGGCGCAGCGGATCCATCCGCAGGTTTCCGCGGTCCATGATCTTGGTTTCTTCGGTCACCGACACCTCGCCGGTGGTGATCGCCTCTTGGCGGCGCAAGAGCGCGCGAATGCGTTCGACCAGAAGGCGCTGGCTGAAGGGCTTTTTCACATAGTCGTCGGCGCCCATGCGCAGGCCCAGAACCTCGTCGATCTCATCGTCCTTCGAGGTCAGGAAGATCACCGGCATACTGGTTTTCTGCCGCAGGCGTTGCAAGAGGTCCATCCCGTCCATCCGGGGCATCTTGATGTCCAGCACTGCCATGTCAGGCAGGCGGCGGTTGAAGGCATCCAGCGCAGACTGGCCGTCGTTGTAGGTTTCAACCTCGAAGCCTTCGGCCTCAAGCGTCATCGAGACGGACGTCAGGATATTCCTGTCGTCGTCCACAAGGGCGATCCTCGACATGTTCGTTGTTCCTGCTCTGGTTATGTTTTTCCGCCATTGTCCGCAAACGGGGCCCCGGAATCAACATAAAAGCGAATCACCCGGGCGCACATGGCCTCAGGGAACGCTAAATTTCCGAATCAATGACTAATATGCCTCACCTCGGCCAATGCGACGCAATTGGTTGCGCTAACCTTCACTTGGTTGCGCTAACTGTGCCGATGCGCGCTGTTCCCGTGGAAATCCCGCATGTTATAGGCAAGTGACGAGGGCGTCTTTGCGGCGCTGTCGCGGCAACCCCTGGCCGGGGTGCCTTCAATTGATCGGAAAACAGATCCGCGCGGGCGGCGCGGCAAGGGAGCTTGCAGAATGATCAGCGGTCGCGTGAACCCGGATTGCACGTTGGACAAACAGGGCATCAAGGGGGCGGCTGCCGTCTATTACAACCAGATCGAGCCTGCCCTCGTCGAACAGGCGGTCAAGCGCGGCGAAGGCCGCCTGGGCCGCGGCGGCGCCTTCCTGTGCACCACCGGGCAATTCACCGGCCGCTCGCCGAAGGACAAGTTCGTGGTCCGCACGCCCTCGGTTGAAAACACCATCTGGTGGGAAAACAACGCCCCCATGGCCCCCGCCGCCTGGGCGCTGCTCAAGGCCGACATGCTGGCGCATCTGCAGGGGCGCGAGCTGTTTGTGCAGGATCTTTACGCCGGCGCCGATCCGGTCCACCGCGTCGATGTGCGCGTGGTGACGGAACTGGCCTGGCATGGCCTCTTCATCCGCCACCTGCTGCGCCGCCCCGCACAGGAAGAGCTGGACAGCTTTACCCCGGAATGGACCATCCTCAACGTGCCGTCCTTCAAGGCCGACCCGGGCAGGCACGGCTGCCGCACCGATACCGTCATTGCGCTGAACTTCGACGAAAAGACCGTGCTGATCGGCAACACTGCCTATGCCGGCGAAAACAAGAAATCGGTGTTCTCGATCCTGAACTACATCCTGCCGGGCGAGGGCGTGATGGCGATGCACTGCAGCGCCAACCACGCCATCGGCAATCCGGTCGATACCGCCGTGTTCTTCGGCCTTTCGGGCACCGGCAAGACCACCCTTTCGGCCAACCCCGACCGCACCCTGATCGGTGATGACGAGCATGGCTGGTCCGACCGCGGCATCTTCAACTTCGAAGGCGGCTGCTACGCCAAGACCATCAACCTCGACCCCAAAGCCGAGCCGGAAATCCACGCCACCACCCACCGCTTTGGCACCGTGATCGAGAACATGGTCTACCACCCCGAAACGCTGGAGCTGGACTTTGCCGACAATTCTCTGACTGACAACACCCGCTGCGCCTACCCGCTGGAGGCGATCTCGAACGCCTCGGACACCGCGCTTGGCGGGCATCCCAAGCATGTCGTCATGCTGACCTGCGATGCCTATGGCGTGCTGCCGCCCATCGCGCGGCTGTCGCCCGCGCAGGCGATGTATCACTTCCTTTCGGGCTTCACCTCCAAGGTGGCGGGCACCGAGCGCGGCATCACCGAGCCGCAGCCGACCTTCTCCACCTGCTTCGGCGCCCCCTTCATGCCGCGACGCCCCGAGGTTTACGGCAAACTGCTGCAGGAAAAGATCCTCAAGCATGGCGCCACCTGCTGGCTGGTCAACACCGGCTGGACCGGCGGCGCTTACGGCACCGGCAAGCGAATGCCGATCCGGGCCACCCGCGCCCTGCTGACTGCGGCGCTCGACGGCTCGCTTGCCGAGGTCGAGTTCCGCCGCGATCCGAATTTCGGCTTTGACGTGCCGGTCGCCGTGCAGGGCGTGGACACCAGGCTCTTGAACCCGCGCGAGACCTGGGAAGACAAGGCGGCCTATGACGCGCAGGCGAAAAAGCTGGTCGAGATGTTTTCGAAGAACTTCGAACAATATGTGCCCTTCATCGACGACGACGTGAAAGCCGCTGCCATCGGCTGATGTCCGGTCAGGCCGCGCATGGATTCAAACTCGGATGGCAAGCTGTCCGAGGGTGATCTTGCCCAGCTCTTCGGCCCGTTACATCAGCGCCTGTCGCACCAGGTTCAGCCCGCTGACCACCAGCAGGCCTTGGGTCCAGCGCCGGAACACCGCCTGATCCAGCCGGTCCTGCAACCGGTAGCCCAATGTCATCCCGATCATCGCTGGCACCACCAATGCTGCCGAAAAGGCCAGCCGTTCCGGGCTGGCCAGCCCGGTGCCCAGATGCGCCGCCAGCAGCGCCATGGCCCCGATCAGGAACACCACGCCCTGCGCCCGTATCATCTCCAGCTTCGGCACCCCGGTCGACAGCAGCAGCACCAGCAAGGGCGGCCCCCAGATGCCCGACACCCCGCCATACAACCCGCCAATCACGCCCAGCACCCATTCCGCACGAAACCGATGCTCCAGCCGCAGTTGCAGCGGCACCCCCGCCAGTTGCACCGCCGCAAAGGCCGTCACCGGCACCCCCAACAGCAGCAGATAGCCAACCCGCGGGATCAGATCGAACACCTGCGCCGAGAGCGCGATGAAGACCACCGTCCCGATCAGAAAGCGCCGGTATTTCGCCGCCGTCTTCACCGCCGGGGGCCAACCCTGCCGGAAGGCCTGGGCCAGGTTCGTCATCAGCGTGGGCAAGAGCAGCCCGGCCAACGCCAGTTCGGGCGGCAGAAAGGCCGAGAATGCCGAGACCATGATCAGCGGCATGGCAAAGCCCACCGCGCCCTTCACGAAGCCCGCAAACAGCGTCACCGCCATTGCCGCCCAGAACGCGCCGGGATGCAGCCCCGCCATCAAGAATTCCATCCGCCCCTCCGCCGTGGTGCCCGTTCTGGCAGGCCGTGCGGCGAAGGGAAAGCCCTTTGCCCGGCGCCCACCGGTTGACCCGACCCGCCCCTTGGGCTTTGCTGGATCAGGGACTTCGCGCAAGGACGGCAGATGGTCAGGACGACCGGCGTTTTTCTTTCGACTTTGGCGATGGTGCCGGTCACCATCGGCCTTGCCCTGGCCGACCCTGCGCCGCCCACTGCCTCGGTCCTGGCCGAGATCGTCGAATACGGCATCTACTGCAAACCCAAGGAAGCCGGCCGGGTCGACGCGCCGGACACGGCCCTTGGCTATATCAACCTGTTCGAAGGCGAATTCGACTTTCGCTTCCACCAGCAGCAGGTCCCGGCCCAGCTTGGCATGTCATTCGGGCTGGTCATCCGCCCCGCCATCGACGTGCCCGTGGCCCGGATGGAGACCTACAAGCCCGGCACCACGGCCCCCGAGGTCTGGTATACCGACCTGCACGCTGGCGAACCGAAGACCCGCGGCTTTTCGTTCGACTTCCCCGAAGAACTGATCCTCGGCACCTGGCGGATGGAGGGGTGGGACGGCGACACCCGGCTTTACAGCATCGAATTCCAGGTCGTGCCGCCATCGGCGCTGCCCGGCATCGGCCCCGATTGCAACCTTTTGTCCTGACCCGCTGCACACCTGAGGAAAACCGGTCTTGAGGGCAGGGGCGCAGCGCGGATAGCATGAGCCTATGCGCCGCTTCCTTACCCTTCTTGCCCTGCTTGCCCTGATCGCCAGCCCCACCTTTGCCGGGCCGCCCGAACCCGTCCATGCGCCCGAAATCGCCGTGCTGGAGGTGGGCGTCTTTTGCGCCTTGCAGGCGATGGACCAGATGCCCGCCCCCGGCACCGAAAGCGGCTGGATCCATGTCCCCACCTCGGAGATCCGTTTTCATTGGCCGGACCGACAGGTGGTGCCCGCGGCCATCGGCCTGGCCTTCGGAGTCAAGGCCGTCGGCGCCCCCGGCTATGTCAGCAGCGACGCCGTTGCGCGCATGACGCGCCCGGGCCGGGCGGAACCGGAGGTTTGGGATACCGGCATCTCCGACGCGGGCGCCTCGATCGCCTTCTTCCGCTTCGACACCCCCGATGAACTGGTCCCCGGCCTGTGGAGCTTTGAGGTCTGGGACGGCGAAACCCGGCTTTATCATGCCGAATTCGACGTCGTCCCCGCCGCCGCCATGCCCGAGATCGTCCAGGCATGCGGCGCCATTTCCTGAACCGGCGCGACATTTTCAGTCGCCAATCCGATTCAATGCGAAAGGATATTGCGCTGCAGATGCGAAGGCCGTATTCCTTCGCAGACGCAGAATCCTTGCCCGAGCCACCCCATGCCCCATGATGGTCAGCCGATGCCCGCCCCCACCGTTCTCGCCGATCTTCGTGCCCTGACCGCCGCCGCACTGCCCGAAGTGCAGGCGCTGTTCATCCAGGGCCGCGAGGCATTGCGCGCCCTGGTCAGCCGCGGTGGCAAGGTTTCATCCGCCGCCATGGATACCCATCAGTTCGCCGCCCACAGCCTGTCTTGGCTGGCCACCTATACGCAGGCGCTGGAGCAGCTGGACGCCTGGGCCGGCCGGCTGTCGGATACCGGAGACCTCGGAGAGATCGAGGCGCTGATCCTGCAGATCGGCTTTGGCGAATACCTCTGTCAGATCGCCGGCGGCATCCCGATGAGTCAGACCGAGATCGCCCGGCTGTCGGACCTTGGCCTGACCTGGGCGCCCGGCGAAGCCGCCCAACGCCTGATGGCCGCAGGCAACACCTCTGCCTCTCGCATGGCGCTTGTGGCTTTCATGCGCGACAACCACGGACGGGCGACCTTTGGCGCCTCGGGTCTGGACGCCGAACTGGAAATGATCCGCGACCAGTTTCGCCGCTATGCCGATGAAAAGGTGATCCCCTTTGCCCATGACTGGCACCTGAAGGACGAGTTGATCCCGATGGAAGTGATCACCGAGCTGGCCGGAATGGGCGTCTTCGGCCTGACCATTCCCGAGGAATTCGGCGGCTTTGGCCTGTCGAAAGCCTCGATGGTCGTGGTGTCGGAAGAGCTTTCGCGCGGCTATATCGGTGTCGGCAGCCTGGGCACCCGCAGCGAAATTGCGGCCGAATTGATCCTGTGCGGCGGCACGCCGGAACAGAAAGCCCACTGGTTGCCGAAACTGGCCTCTGGCGAGATCCTTCCCACCGCCGTCTTCACCGAACCCAACACCGGGTCTGACCTCGGCTCGCTTCGCACCCGCGCCACCCGCACCGACGAGGGCTGGCAGATCACCGGCAACAAGACCTGGATCACCCACGCCGCCCGCACCCATGTGATGACGCTTCTGGCCCGCACCGATCCGGAAACGACCGACTGGCGCGGCTTGTCGATGTTCCTAGCCGAGAAAACCCCCGGCACCGACGCAGCCCCCTTCCCCACCCCCGGCATGACCGGCGGCGAGATCGAAGTGCTGGGCTATCGCGGCATGAAGGAATATGAACTGGCCTTCGACGGCTTCAAGGTCAAGGCCGAGAACATCCTGGGCGGCCAGCCCGGTCAGGGTTTCAAGCAGCTGATGCAGACCTTCGAATCCGCCCGCATCCAGACCGGCGCGCGCGCCATCGGTGTGGCGCAATCGGCGCTGGAAACCGGGTTGCAATATGCGATCGACCGCAAGCAATTCGGCAAATCACTGATCGAATTTCCGCGCATCGCCGGCAAACTGGCGATGATGGCGGTGGAAATCATGATCGCCCGCCAGCTGACCTATTTCTCCGCCTGGCAGAAAGACCACGACAAGCGTTGCGACCTTGAGGCCGGAATGGCGAAACTGCTGGGCGCTCGCGTCGCCTGGTCCGCCGCCGACAACGCGCTGCAAATCCACGGCGGCAACGGCTTCGCGCTGGAATACCGCATCAGCCGCATTCTCTGCGATGCCCGCATCCTGAACATCTTCGAAGGAGCGGCCGAGATCCAGGCCCAGGTCATCGCGCGAAGATTACTGGATTGACGGTTTCTTAGCATCTTCATGCCACTTTGTTGCGGGACTCTCTGTCGACAGTTGAGTGGTGTAGAGAACCATGGCCGACGCAGTTCGCGGCAGCATCGTCATAAACGAAGTCCTGCCTGACCCGAACTCTGCGTCGGGCAGCAGCGGCCCGCGCTTTGACACCGACCAAAGCGGCAGCACCACCCCCGTCGACGAATTCATCGAGATCTACAATTCCGGCTCCTCGGCGGTCAACATCGGCGGGCTGCAGCTGTGGGACCAGACGCTGGGCAA
>JBATAV010000394.1:0-3484 GCA_049662025.1 Paracoccaceae bacterium
ATCTGGGCCAGCGGAATCGCCCGCGCGGCGGGACCCAGCAGGCGCCGGTCGGTCAGCCGCCAGCGATCCGACAGCGCCTCGGACGCAAGATAAGCCGCCCGCGCGCCGATGGCCAGCACGGCACCCAAAGGTCCGGCGACCGGGTAGGGGTTGCCCTGCCACATCAGAAACACCCCCGCCGCCGCGCCCAGCACGACGGCCATGATCAGGTGGCTTTTCCAATAGACCAGCCGGTCGGCGCGAAAGTCCTGCACGACGGTTTCGCCGTCTTGCAGCGCCGCCTCGCGGATCATCACGCTGTCTTGTTCGATCCTGGCCATCGCTCCTCCCCGCCCTGCTATCCCATTGCCACGAAAAGGACGGTAAAGACGGCCAGAAACACCAGCACCGCCATGGCCACCATGCCGCCGGTGCGCATTTCCCGTTTGGTCGGTTTGCGGTCTGGATCGGGGGTCATGGCCGACCTTTGGACGCCGCGCCGGTTCCGCCAATGAGATCCGTCACACCATCGTCCCCACGATTTTCCGCCCCCGTTCCGCCCGCAGGTTGCGGGCCAGGAGGTCCATGCAGGCCATGCGGACGGCAACGCCCATTTCGACCTGATCCTGGATCACCGAGCGGTTGATGTCGTCGGCCAGCTCGCCATCAATCTCGACGCCGCGGTTCATCGGGCCGGGATGCATGACGATGGCTTCGGGGTTGGCGTGGCCCAGTTTCTCGGCGTCCAGCCCATAGCGGTGATAATATTCGCGTTCCGAGGGGATGAAACCGCCGTCCATCCGTTCCTTCTGCAAGCGCAGCATCATCACCACATCGGCACCCTTCAGCCCCTCGCGCATGTCGTCGAACAACTCGCAGCCAAAGGCATCGACGCCGGCGGGCATCAGCGTCGGCGGAGCGATCAGCCGGATGCGGTTCTCCATTTTATTGAGCAGGATCAGGTTGCTGCGCGCCACCCGGCTATGCGCGATATCGCCGCAGATCGCCACGGTCAACCGCTGAATCCGCCCCTTGGCGCGGCGAATGGTCAGCGCATCCAGCAAGGCCTGCGTCGGGTGTTCATGCCGCCCGTCGCCCGCGTTCAAGACCGCGCAATTCACCTTTGACGCCAGCAGGTTCACCGCCCCCGAGGATGGATGCCGCACCACCAGCAGATCGGGGTGCATGGCGTTCAGCGTCATCGCGGTGTCGATCAGCGTCTCGCCCTTTTTCACCGATGAATGGGCGACCGACATGTTCATCACATCCGCCCCAAGCCGCTTTCCAGCCAGCTCGAAACTGGCCTGGGTGCGGGTAGAGGCCTCAAAGAACATGTTGATCTGCGTCATCCCGGCCAGCACGTCCGATTGCTTGACCGTGCGGCGGTTCACATCGACGTAACGGTCGGCCAGATCAAGGACGGTGGAGATTTCCAGCGGGCTGAGCGGTTCGATGCCAAGCAGATGGCGGGCGCGGAAGGCCATGGGCTAATCCCTTGCGGTTTGCCCGCTTATGGCAAAGCGGCGGGCAGGGGGCAAGCGTCAGGCTGCGGGTGCCGGGGCAGGACGGGCGTGCAGGACATGCCATCGGCAGGCGCAAAGGCGCGCACAAAGCGATGCGCGGAACGGCACAACGTTGCCCGCGAAGACAATCGCCGCGCCCAGGCCATCAAAGCCGCCGTTGGAATTGGGCGTGTTGCCATAGACCCCAAGGAAACCCAGCCCGATCAGCGACCGTTCACCCAATCGCGGGGATAGCCGGGCGGCAAGACCGCGCCTGCCAGAATGTTGGCGGCGCTTTCCAGGCGGAGGCTCGTTCAGCGGTGGCACCAGGGTCGCCTGACGGCTGTCACAAGGCATCCCGGCTTGCCGCGCTTCGTTGTCACCCCTAGGGTTCCGGCATGGGAATCGCCGCCGACATTGCCGAGGATTGGGACGCTTGCCTGGCCGCACTTGCCTGGCAACTGGATGCGGGCGTGGATGAGGCTTTGGGCGATGCCCCGGTCAACCGCTATGACCTGCCGGTCGAAGCCTCGCGCACTGCGCCCCTGGCAACTGCGCCCGCAAACTCTCGTGTGGCCATGGCGCCCGCACCTGCTCCCGCACCCGCGATTGATGCCATCGCTGCGGCCAAGGCAGCGGCTGAGGCCGCACAGTCGCTGGACGCCCTGCGCGATGCCATCGCCGCCTTCCCGCATTGCGAGTTGAAGCAGGGCGCGCGCAACACCGTCTTTGCCGATGGCAACCCGGCCGCCCGCGTGCTGATCATCGGTGAAGCGCCGGGGCGTGAGGAGGATCAGGAGGGCCGCCCCTTCGTTGGCCGCGCCGGCCAACTGCTGGACCGGATGTTCGCCGCCATCGGCCTGTCGCGGACCAGCCCCGACAGCGAAGCCGCGCTTTACATCACCAATGTCCTGCCATGGCGCCCGCCCGGCAACCGCGACCCCTCGCCCGAGGAGATCGCCCTGATGACGCCCTTTGTCGCCCGCCACATCGCGCTGGCCGACCCGCAATTGATCGTCGCCATGGGCAACACGCCGCTGGTATGCCTGACCGGCCACCGCGGCATCCTGCGCGCGCGGGGGCAATGGACCGCGGCACTGGGCAAGCCCGTGCTGCCGATGACCCACCCCGCCTACCTCTTGCGCAACCCCGCCGCCAAGCGCGAGGCCTGGGCCGATCTGCTGTCCTTGCAAGCCCGGTTGCGCGGATGAGGCGCCTGATCGCCCTTGTGATCCTTCTGGCGCACCCTGCGCAGGCGCAGGACTGGAACGATTACGAACAGATCCTTGCGCAGAATGCGGATCGGATGACACAGGAAACCGATTCCGCAGGGATGCTGGTCAGGAAGCTGACGCTTGATCCGCAGATCACCATCACCTGTACCGGCCCCGAAGGTGCCGCCGTTTGCGAAGGGCGCGAATTGGCTGGCCTGATCCCGATCGGCTGCGAGATGCAGCTATTGTCGGAAATCTCCGCCATCATGCACAAGTGCGAGGCGTTCGGCAGCACTGCCGAGCGCGCAACGGTCGCGACAATCTTCGAAAGGACCGGCACCTATGTTGCGGCGCAGACCGTGCCAGCGCAGGATTGGTCCGCTTTGCGCCCGCTGGCCGAGGCCGCCGCAGACTTGACCGTGCAGGGGCAAAGCTGTGACGTCTATATGGACCCGGACGGCTCGTGGCTTGTGCTGTTGCGAGCCGTGGTGAATGCCGAGACGCAAGAGAGGCTGAGGAAAAGCCTGCTGGTGCCACGACTGCCGGTCGCTTCCCGGTGCTAAAGGTCGGTGCGCCTTGCCTCATCAGGCCCGCTGATGCCGGTTGAGGCCCTGACCCTGCTGGCCTTCCTGCCCGCCGCCTTGGCGCTGAACCTGACACCCGGCGCCGACATGATGTTCTGCCTGGGGCAGGGGCTGAAGGGCGGCTGGCGGGCGGGGCAGGCGGCGAACCTTGGCATTGCGGCGGGCGGCATGGTGCATGTCACGCTGGCGGCGCTGGGTCTTGCGG
>JBATAV010000395.1:0-4390 GCA_049662025.1 Paracoccaceae bacterium
CTTCTGGGCAACCCGCCGGGCGGGCTGGCGGTGTGATTCTGCCGCTTGCGCCGCAGGGCGGGTGGCGGGCCGAATTGTGGCGCGATTGTGGCGGCGGTTTGGCGGGCCTGTGGCGGGCCGGGCGGCAAACGGCGGCTTTGTGGCAGAAAGGATTCATCCCGCCGACCATTCACGGCAACATGCCGAAGCCGTGCGTTGACGGAAGGCGCTGGAATGGCGGATGATTCCCGCCAAGCAGCAACAACAACGAGACCCGAAAATGGGACAGCAAAGCACCTTTCACGCCCCCCACGGCGGCGCCGATTTTCTGGGCTGGCGCAAGCGCGCGGGCGAGACCGAGATCGTCTATGACGATGGCGTCACCCGCCGGATGATCTGGCGTGTGGCCGCGGCCGCCGGGTCCGAGGGGCGCATCTCGGACGCGCTGCGGGTGGCGGTGGGGGCGCACCGCATCCTGCCGACGCTTTATGATGAGCTGAAAAAACGGGCCATCGCGATCGAGAGGATCGCCGGATAAGCCACTGGCGTGGCTTGGTATTCCGCCTGCAAAGGGTGGCCTTCCGGGGCCGCCTTTTTTCATCGCCTGTGGTTGGGAAAAAATGGCCACTTGAATTATGACGAATCCGGCGTCAGAATTTGATCAAACAAAAGACGTGCGGACTGCAGGGGACAAGATGGCGCAATCCATGACTTCGGAAGCGAAGGCGGGCCTGAAGCTGATTTCGCCGCCGGCGATCTATGCGATTTTGCTGCTTGCGGCACCCTTGGCAACGGTGCTGATCTATTCGGTGCTGACGGGCAGCAATGGCACGGTGTCGTTGCCCTTTACCGGGGGCAACTACTGGAAGGTCTGGACCGGCAAGATCTATCAGGCAATCATGCTGCGATCGCTTTACGTCTCGATGCTGGTGACGCTGACGACGGTGGTGCTGGCCTATCCGATCGCCTATTTCGTCAGCTTCCATGTGAACCCGTCCAAGAAAAGCCTGTGGCTGTTCCTGATCACCATCCCGTTCTGGACCAGCTATATCATCCGCGTCAGCCTGTGGCGGACGATTCTGGGCTATAACGGCATCGTTGACAGCACGCTGACCGGGCTTGGCATCACCTCGGAACCGCTGAACATCCTGTCGCATGGTGTCGCCTCGATCATCATCACGCTGGCGCATGCCTTCGCCCCCTTCGCGGTGCTGCCGATCTTTGTCAGCCTGGAAAAGGTGGATCGGTCGCTATTGGAGGCAGGCCAGGATCTGGGCGAGTCGCGCTGGACCACTTTCCTGCGGGTGACGCTGCCCCTGTCGATGTCCGGCGTGATCGCGGCGGTGCTGATCGTCTTCATCCCGACGGTGGGCGACTATGTGACGCCCAAGCTGATCGGCGGCGGCCAGGTGCCGATGATCGCCAACCTGATGGAAAGCGAGATGCTCAAGCAGCGCGATCAGGCCATGGGATCGGCCATCGCGGTGACGGCGATGACCATCGTGGCGGTGATCTCGATCCTGTTCGTGCTGTTGAACCGGCGTTTCATCGGGGGCAACAAATGAAAAAAGGCCTCGGACTGCGCTTCTATGCGTTCCTGTATCTGGCCTTCCTTTACGGCCCGATCATCATCCTGCCGATGTTCGCCTTCAACGACTCCAAGGTGGTGTCCTTTCCCTTGAGCGGCTTTACCACCCAATGGTTTGCCGAGATGTGGGAGGATGAGAACCTGCGCGAGGCGCTGTGGCGCAGCCTGGCCATCGCGCTGTCGACGGCCTCGATCTCGACCGTGCTGGGCATCTTCGCCGCCCGCGCCTCGGTGCGCTACAGCTTTCCGGCCAAGACCGGGATCATGGGGTTGATCATGCTGCCCTTGGTGCTGCCCGACATCATCGTCGCCATGGCGCTGCTGGTGGTGCTGCTGTCGCTGAGCGTGCCGCTGTCGGTGCTGACCATCATCATGGGCCATGTGCTGCTTTGCACGCCTTTCGCGGTGGCGATCCTGTCTTCGGCCTTCCAGAGCCTCGACAAATCGCTGGAAGAGGCGGCGCTTGATCTGGGCGAGACGGCCTGGTCCACCTTCCGGCTGATCATCCTGCCGCTGGTGATGCCGGGGATCATGGCCAGCTTCCTGATCTGCTTCACCATCTCGATCGACGAATTCGTGGTGGCCAACTTCCTGGGGTCAGGCAAGCCGGTGCTGTCGGTCTATATCTTCGGCCAGTTCCGCTTTCCGGCCAAGGTGCCCGCCATGCTGGCGCTGGGGACCATCCTCGTCGGCTTCTCGATTCTGCTGCTTACTATCGCCGAATACTCCCGCCGTCGCGGCATCGCGAAGACTGGCGGCAAGGATACCGGAGGCTTTCTGTGACCTTTTCCGAAGAAAAACCCGTGATGATCGAATTGCGGGACGTGCACAAGTATTACGGCGATTACCACGCGCTGCGCGGCATCACCGGCGATATCCGCGCGGGCGAATTCTTCTCGCTCTTGGGCCCATCGGGCTGCGGCAAGACCACGCTTTTGCGCACCATCGCGGGGTTCGAGGACATCTCCTCGGGCGTGATCATGATTGATGAAAAGGCCATGGCCGGGGTGCCCGCCAACGCGCGCCCCACCAACATGGTGTTCCAGAGCTACGCAATCTTCCCGCACATGTCGGTGGCCCAGAACGTCGGCTTCGGCCTGCGCAAGGATCCGCGGAGCAAGGCCGAGAAGGCCGCGGCGGTCGAAGAGGCGCTGCAGATGGTGGGCCTGACGGGCTATGGCGACCGTGCGGCACACGAGTTGTCGGGCGGCCAGCGGCAGCGGGTGGCACTTGCCCGCGCGCTGATCCTGAAGCCCAAGGTGCTGTTGCTGGACGAACCGCTTTCCGCGCTCGACAAGAAGATGCGCGAGCATATGCAGGTGGAACTGATCAAGCTGCAGCGCCAGGTCGGCATCACCTTCATCCTGGTGACCCATGACCAGGAAGAGGCGCTGGTCATGTCGGACCGCATCGCGGTGATGTTCGATGGCGAGATCGTCCAGCTTGATGATCCCGAAACCCTGTATCGCCGCCCGAACTCGAAGAAAGTGGCGGATTTCATCGGCACGATGAACTTCATCCCCTGCACGATCCTCACCGAAGCCGGCGACAAGCTGCTGGTCGAGGCCAAGGGTCTGGGCAAGGTGGATCTCGACATCGCCCAGGCACCGCCACCGCGCGGCGAAGACCCGGTGGTGGGCCTGCGCCCCGAAACCCTGACGCTGCTCTACCCAGGCCAGACCACCAGCGAGCGCACGGTGGATGGGCTGATCGACGAGGTGATCTACTTCGGCGACATGACCTATTATGACGTCTATCTGGGCGGCACCGATGTCGAGGTGCGGCTTTCGATGCGCAACGTGCCGGGCCGCCCGGTACTGGACGTCGGCACCAAGGTGGATGTGGCCTGGAGCCCCTCGGCGCTGGTCCTGTTCCGGTAAGCGTGCGCCCGGTCAAACGGTCGGCGCCCGCGGCCGACGGTCAGGATCAGCGATCCGGCGCGATAAGGCCCAAACCGCGCAAGTAGATGCCGGTGGCGGCCTCCAGCAGGTCTTCGGGCGGAAAGGGCGATCCGCCGCCGTTGCCGCGCAGGTAAAGCTCTACCACCCCATGCGACAGCGCCCGGACATGGGCCGAGACCATGCTGGCGGGCGGGCGTTTTGCGGCCGGAAGGGTGGCAAGGATGGCTTCGGCGGCGCGATCCGTGGTGGCACGGGCCTTGTGCGCGACAACGGCCAGGTCGGGGTGGTTGGCCGGTTGCAGCCCGCTTTCGAACATCGCCTGATAGTGGCCGGGGTATTTGCGGGCAAAGGCCAGATAGGCGCGGCCCGTTGCCTCAAAGGCGGCCAGGGCCGAGGGTTGGCCTTCGTTCCAGGCAAACTCCATCAGCGCGGCGAAGATGTCGAAGCCCTGCCGTGCGACCTCGGCCAGAAGATCATCGCGGCCCGCGAAATGGCGGTAGACGGCCGCCGGGGTCACGTCGGCGGCCTTGGCGGCCTCCGACAGGGTAAAGCCCTGCGGCCCCTTTTCGGCGATCAGTGCCAGTGCGGTCTCGACCAGCGCCTGTCGCAGGTTGCCGTGGTGATAGCCGCGCTTCAAGATCAGTCCTTCTGGCGCAAGGAGGGGCCGCCGCAGATCTTGTCGTCGGGGGTGCCGATGGCGGCCATGTCGCGGCCTTTGTAGTCGACTGCCGCAAGCACGGTCTGGATCGCTGCGATGCGGGCGCGTTTCTTGCCATGTGACAGGATCACCGTCCAGGGCGCGCACTTGAAGCTGGTCTTTTCCATCGTCTCGTCGATGGCGGCGGAATAGTCATCCCATTTCGGCAGGCCGTCGATGTCGATCGGCGACAGCTTCCATTGCTTCAAGGGATCGCCCTCACGG
>JBATAV010000396.1:0-8700 GCA_049662025.1 Paracoccaceae bacterium
AGGCTGCCGACGCCGACCGAAGCCCGCTGCCCGCGCAGCGCGGCGACAGCCGGGCGCAGCATCGACCAGCCCAGCCACGCCGCGCCAACGGCAAAGGCCGCCAACAGCAGGATCGGCACCACTTTCAGGCACAGGACCGACAGCGCTCCGCCATCAAAGGCCAGCCAGACCGCGTTCAGCACGCCGATCTGTTCGCTGCCCACCGGGCGGGTATCATAGACCATCTTCCAGATCACCGCCGCGCCGACGAAAGAGATCGCCATCGGCATGAAGATCAGCGATTTCGCTAGGTTGCCCCATCTGATCCGGTCGGTCAGCTGCGCCGCCAGCAGCCCGAAGGCGGTCGAGGCCGCAGGCACCACGATCAGCCACAGCATGTTGTTTCTCAGCGCTTCGCGAAACTTCGGCTCGGCCAGCATGCGGTGATAGTTTTCCAGCCCCACCCAGCGCGACCCGCCGCCCGGCACCCGCTCGGTCAGCGACAGGCGCAGCGTCTCAAACACCGGATAGGCCAGATAGATGCCAAGCGCCAGCAGTGCGGGCAGCAGGAACAGCCAGGGGCGCACCATGTTGGCGCGGTTGATGTTGCGCCCGGCATCGCGCCCGCGCGGCGGAAACACGACCTTGTCGAGAAAGAGGTTCGAGAAATAGAAATAGCTGACACAGCCGCCGACACCGATGACGATGGTGACCAATCCCAAAACTGCCGGATGCATGGCGGTCCTCTCCCGGTTGGGTCGATGATCCTCTGACGGCACCGGGGTTCACCCCCGGTTCCCGTGCTTGTGCCCCGCTTTGGGCCAGGGTCCGGCGGGCGGCTGAACGGCTGCCCGCCGGAGGATCGTCTCAGATCACTTCAGCGCGTCCCACGAGGCCTGGATCGCATCGGCAACCGCCTGCGCCGGTTTGCCACCGGCAAAATCGACCATGCCGGTCCAGAACGCCCCGGCGCCGATGGCGCCCGGCATCAGATCCGAGCCGTCGAAGCGGAAGGTGGTGGCGCCCAGCAGGATACCGTTCATCTTGCCCAGCGTCGGGTCGCCGAACAGCGCGGGGTTCACGGTTTTCAGCGGCGTCAGGAAGCCCGACCGCGCCATCCAGACCTCATGCGCGATGGGGGTTTCCAGCCAGTCGATGAAGGCCGCAGCCACCGGGTTGTCGGAGGTGGCCACCCACATCGTGCCCGCACCCAGCACCGGCTTGCCCAGATCCTTGCCCGCATAGGCCGGGAAATAGAAGAAATCGGCATCCACGCCCATCTTGGTTCCCTCGGGGAAGAACGAGGGGATGAACGAGGCCTGACGGTGCATCATGCAGGCGGGGGGTGACGAGAACAGACCCTTGGGGCTGTCGCGGAAATCGGTGGTGGCCACCGCGCCCCGGCCGCCAGAGACGCGCGCATCCTCGATGAACCAGCCGAACTCCTCGATCGCGCCGACGACCTTGGGATCGTTGAATTTCAACTTGTTGGTGACCCAGGCATCGTAGTCGGCGGGCGACTGGGTGCGCAGCATCATGTCCTCGACCCAGTCGGTGGCGGGCCAGCCGGTGGCCGCACCCGACCCCAGACCGATGCACCACGGCGTTACCCCATCGGCGACCATCTGGTCGGTCAGCGCCTTCAGATCCTCCATCGTGGTCGGGACCTCATAGCCCGCGTCGGCGAAGTTTTCGGGGCTGTACCAGACCAGCGATTTCAGATCGACCTTGTAGAAAAAGCCGGTGTATTGCGGGTTGCCTGCGGCGTCGGGGAAAGTGCCCAGATCGACCCAGGACTGGCCGGCGGCGTAATTCTCCTTGACCCAGGCATCGGTGCCGGCGGGCAACGGCTTCAATTTGCCGCGCGCGGTCAGCCCTGCGGCAAGGCCGGGCTGCGGGAAAACCGCGATGTCGGCGGCCGATCCGGCCTCGAGGTCGATGATGATCTGGCTTTCGAAACTGTCGGAGCCGACATACCTGACATCCGCACCGGTCGCGGCGCGGAAGTAGTTCAGCATGGATTGAACGTTCTCTTCGTCCGGGCCGATCCAGGGGCCCGAAATCGTCAGCTTCTTGCCGGACAGATCGCCGTGGGCGGCCTTGAACGCATCGTAGGAAGCCCAGTTGAAGGCGCCTTCGCCAACCGGGAACTTCAGGTCCTGCGCAAGCGCGCCACCCGTGGCAAGTGCCAGCGCGGCGGCGCTGACGACGAGTTTCGTCTTCATGTTCTTCCTCCCGAACCGCCCGCAACTCCTTCTGCGGACTATTGCATCCCGTTTCGACCGTAACCGGCTTCTCACATGGTCGCAGAATCAATTCAAACCGCTTTGGAGAGAGAAGGGTCTCTGATCCAGACCCATGAGTCAATCCAAAGCGCCCTCAAATCGCCCCAACTGCTCGCCTTATACGGGAAAACCACCGGTTCTTGCGATTCCTCAAACCCATTTCCTTTTGACCTGTCGGGGAGCCGCCGTTAAGGTCGCCCGAATTGAAACCGTTTTGAGCGTGCAATACCGATGAACCTGAAGGAACTCGCCACGAAACTGGGCCTTTCGCCCACGACCGTGAGCCGGGCGCTGAACGGGTATCCAGAGGTGAACGAGGCCACCCGCGAAAGGGTGATGGCGGCCGCCAAACGGCACAACTACCGCCCCAATACCCGCGCCATCCGTCTGGCCACCGGTCGCGCCATGGCGGTGGGCCATGTGATTCCGGTGGCGACAAGGCACGAGATCGTCAACCCGGTCTTTGCCGATTTCATCGCCGGTGCCGGGGAGGCCTACTCACGCCACGACTATGACATGGTGCTGACGGTGGTGCCCGATGCCGAAGAGGAAGACACCTACCGCGCGCTGCGCTCCAAGGGCAATGTCGATGGCGTCATCCTGCATGCGCCAAGGCTGAACGACCCGCGCATTCCGTTGTTGCGCGAGATCGGGCTGCCCTTCATGGTGCATGGCCGGTCGACCGGGACCGAAGGCCCCTACCCGTGGGTCGACGTGAACAACCGCCGCGCCTTTCAGCGCGCCACCGAATTCCTGCTGGATCTGGGCCACCGCCGCATCGCGCTGGTCAACGGGCTGGAGTTCATGGATTTCGCCGTGCGCCGCCGCACCGGCTATCTGGATGCATTGGCCGCGCGCGGTATCGATGCCGACCCGTTGCTGATGTCCTCGGGCGAGATGACCGAGATTTGCGGCCACCGTGCCGGGGTCGAGATGCTGTCGTTGCCAGCCCCCCCCACCGCATTTCTTGCCGCCTCGATGATCTCGGGCATGGGGGTGCGCCGGGCGATCGAAGAGCGCGGGCTGCGGATGGGCCGTGATATCAGCGTGATCATCCACGACGACGACCTCAGCTACATGAAGAACGGCGAGGACGTGCCGATCTTTACCGCCACCAGATCGTCGGTGCGCGAGGCGGGGCGGATCGCGGCGGAAATGCTGCTGGGGCTGATCGCCCAGCCCGGTTCCGAGCCGCCGCAACGCCTGCTTGAAGCCGATCTGATCATCGGCCAATCCACCGGCCCCGCGCTCAAGGACTGACTCCTGCGAAAGGTTGCGCCATGTCGCTGTCGCGCTTTGACTTTCCCCAAGGATTCCTGTTCGGCGCCGCCACCGCCGCCTATCAGATTGAGGGCAGCGCGTTCGGCGGCTGCGGCCCTTGCCATTGGGACACCTTCGCCGCCACGCCCGGCAATGTGGCGCGTGCCGAAACCGGCGCCACGGCGTGCGACCATTACCACCGCTGGGAGGCCGACCTTGACCTGATGCAGGCGGCCAATCTGGACGCCTACCGCTTTTCCACCTCCTGGGCGCGGGTGATGCCCGATGGGGTGACGGCAAACCCCGAGGGCTTTGATTTCTACGACCGTCTGGTGGACGGCATGCTGGCGCGCGGGTTGCGGCCGTTCCAGACGCTGTATCATTGGGAATTGCCCTCGGCGCTGGCCGATCAGGGCGGCTGGGCCAACCGCGACACCGCGGCCCGCTTTGCCGACTACGCCGAGGCGATCACCCGGCGGCTGGGCGACCGCGTCGCCAGCATCGCCACCATAAACGAGCCGTGGTGCGTGGCCTGGCTGTCGCATTTCCAGGGGTTTCATGCCCCCGGCCTGCGCGATATCCGCGCGGCGGCACGGGCGATGCACCATGTCTTGCTGGCGCACGGGCTGGCGCTGGACCGCTTGCGCGGGCTGGGTCAGGGCAACCTTGGCATCGTCCTGAGCTTCGACCACGCCACCCCCGCCACCGAGGCACCCGAGGACATCGCCGCCGCCGCCCTTCAGGACGCCATCTTCAACCGCTGGTTCGTCGAGGCGATCACCCGTGGCACCTATCCGGCCGAAGTGCTGGAAGGACTGGCCCCCCACATGCCGACCGGCTGGCAAGACGACATGGCGCTGATCGGCAGGCCGATCGACTGGCTGGGCGTCAACTACTACACCCGCCATATCCACGCCGCAGCCCCTGGCACGGCCTGGCCCGCCACGCGCGAAGCACCCGGTCCCTTGCCGAAGACGCAAATGGGGTGGGAGGTATATCCGCAGGGCTTGCAGGGCCTTTTGACGCGGCTGGCGCGCGATCATGTCGGCGCGCTGCCGCTTTATGTCACCGAAAACGGCATGGCCAATGCCGATCTGGTTGAAGATCACACCGTAAACGACCAGATCAGAACGAATTTCCTGTTCACCCATCTGGCCGCCGCCAAGGCCGCAATGGCCCAAGGGGCCAATGTCAAAGGCTACTTCTATTGGTCACTTCTGGACAATTACGAATGGGCCGAGGGCTATGAAAAACGCTTTGGCCTGGTGCATGTCGATTTCGACAGCTTGAAGCGCACCCCGAAAGCCTCGTATCACGCGCTGGCACGGGCGTTGGCCCGCAACGACTAGGGAGCCGCAGATGACCCTTGCCATCCTGGCCGATATCGGTGGCACCAACACCAGGGTCGCGCTGGCCGATGGGCGAATGGTGCGCGCGGACAGCATCCGCCGCTTTCCCAATGCAGACTACAAGGCGCGCGGGCAGGACATTGCGCATATCCTGCGCGATTATCTGACCGAGACGGCGGCAAAGGTCGGTGGCGTCTGCGTGGCGGCGGCGGGGCCGGTGCAGGATGGCGTGGCCACGCTGACCAACCTCGACTGGACGATGGATGCCGACAAGCTGCGCGCCGCCACCGGCGCCACGCGGGTCGCCATCCTGAACGACCTGCAGGCGCAGGGCCATGCCTTGGGCCATATCGCGGCGGACAAGCTGCGCCCGGTGATTGCCGGCCCGCAAAAGGATGGCGCGGCGATGCTGGTCGTTGGCCTTGGCACCGGGGTGAACGCCGCCCCCGTGCATGGCGCGGGGGCCATGCGGATCGTGCCGCCGTCGGAATGCGGCCATGTGAACATGCCTGTACGGTCGGACGAGGATCTTCGGCTGATGCGCTTTGTCGAAGCCCTGCTGACCAGCCGGGGCGAGACCCCGCATTGCGGCGTGGAGGAGGTGCTGTCGGGCCGCGGGCTGGCAAATCTGCACGCCTTTGCCGCATCGCAAGCCGGGCAGCCCGACACCCTTTCGTCCTCCGAAGTGCTGGCCGCGTTGGACCGGGGCGATGCCGTCGCCACCCAGGCCGCCCGCGCCTATACCCGCATTCTGGCGCAAACACTGGCCGATCTGGCGCTGATCCACCTGCCCTATGGCGGCATCTACCTGATCGGCGGCATGGCCCGCGCGATGACCCCGCATCTCAAAGGGTTCGGCCTGACCGAGACGTTCCGCGAGCCACGCCGGGTGGATCTCCTGGAGAGGGATTTCGCCGTATCGGTTGTCGAAGACGATTTCGCCGCCCTGACCGGCTGTGCGGCCTGGCTGGACGCGCAAATCGTCTGAGGCTAGCCCGGCAGCCGTTCCTTCAGGAATTGCAGCGCCAACCCCAGGCCATCGGGCGCGATGCCATGGCCGGTGCCCTGCATCACATGGCCAAAGGTCTCGAATCCCGCCGCAACCAGCGCGGTTCCGGCAAGACCCATGTCTTCGAACGGCACCACCGGATCCTGATCGCCGTGAATCAGCAGGACCGGCGGCTTGACCAGAGCCTCGGCAGCCAAGGCCTCGGGTGCCAGCAACCGGCCCGAGATCGCCACCACTCCGGCTATCGCCTGCGGGCGGCGCGGGGCAACATGCAAGGCCATCATCGCGCCTTGGGAAAAGCCAACCAGCGCCAGCGCCTTGGGGGCAAGGCCTGCCTCGGCCAGCCTTGCATCAAGAAAGGCGTTCAGGTCTTCGGCAGCGCGCTGCAAACCGTCTTGCGCCGCTGCCTCGGTCGATCCATCCAGCCAGGGAATGGGAAACCACTGGCGGCCCATCGGGTTGCCCGAACAGGGTTCCGGCGCGTCCGGGGCCAGAAAGGCCGCACCTGGCAGATGCGGCGCCATCACGTCGGCGAGGCCCAGAAGATCGGCCCCATCGGCGCCATAGCCATGCAGGAACACCACCAGCGACGTTGCCACGCCCTGCCCCGCACCCTTGCGCTTGAACGCCAGTTCCCTCATCCCGAAACCCCTTCCCTGCCCTTCGCGGCCCGGTAATAGGCCCAGAGTGCGCGCGCTGCAACCGCGCGCCAGGGGCTCCACTCCGCCGCCATGGCGCGCAAGGCGCGTTCATTGGGCCGCGCCTCCAGCCCGAACAGCTGTTTCGCAGCCTCCTGCAAGGCCAGATCGCCGGGGGCGAAGACATCGGCCCGGCCCAGCGAAAACATCGCATAAATCTCGGCGGTCCAGAGGCCGATGCCGGGCAGCGCCACCAGCCGCGCCACCACTTCGGTGTCCGGCGCATGGCGCAATGCGTCATAGTCCAGTCGCGCACGGGCCAAAGCACTGGCATAACGCGCCTTTTGCCGGCTCAACCCCGCCGAGCGCAGATCGTCTTCGCTGGCCTCGGCCACGGCATCCTCATCCAGATAGCCAGCCGCCTGCATCCGCAGCCGGATCGCGGCGGCAGAGGCGACCGACACCTGCTGGCCAAGGATCGCATCCAGAAGGGCGGCAAAGCCTTCGGGCCAGCGGCGCAGCGGCAAGGGGCCAAGCGCCAGAGCGGGGACAAACCGCGGCTCGCGCTGGCCAAGCCAGGCGGCGCCTTCTTCAAGATCGGCGGGGCCTTCGATGATCCGGCCAGTCATGTGGCAAAGTCCCCCTTGCGGGCACGCGACTTACCCCCTACGCCTTTTTCCCATGTCAGACGCCATCGCCAAACGCAACGTCGCCGTGCTTGTCGCAGCCCAGGCCATTCTGGGCGCACAGATGCCGATGATCTTCACCATCGCCGGCCTTGCAGGCTTGTCACTGGCGCCAAATAAATGCTGGGCGACGCTGCCGGTCAGTTGCATCGTCATCGGCTCGATGCTGACGGCGACGCCGATTTCGGCCTTCATGCAGCGCCACGGCCGCGCGACGGGCTTTGCCATCGGCGCGCTGGGCGGGGCCATCGGCGGGGCGCTGGGCGTCTATGCGCTGTATACCGCAAGCTTCACGCTGTTCTGCATCGCAGCCCTTTTCTCGGGCGTCTATCAAAGCGCGCAGGGCTTTTACCGCTTTGCCGCCGCCGATTCCGCCTCTGATGCTTTCCGCCCGAAGGCGATCAGCCTTGTCATGGCCGGAGGGCTGTTCTCGGCAATCGTGGGCTGGCAGCTGGTCAAACTGACCTCGCAAGCGATGGTGGTTCCGTTCCTTGGCACCTACCTTGCCGTGATCGCGCTGAACGTGCTGGGCGTGGGGCTGTTCGCGCTGTTGCGGATCCCGAAACCGCTAGCTCCGGCAACCGGCGCGCCGATCGGCCGCAGCCGGGCCGAGTTGCTGCGCACGCCCACCATCGCCGTCGCGATGATCTGCGCCACGGTATCGTACGCGCTGATGAACCTTGTGATGACCTCATCGCCACTGGCCGTGGTGGGCTGCGGGTTTCACACCGACGATGCCTCGGACATCGTCACGTCGCATGTGCTGGCGATGTTCCTGCCCAGCTTCTTCACCGGTCATGTCATTGCCCGCATCGGGGTAGAGCGGGTGATAGCCCTTGGGCTGATGATCCTTGCCGGCGCCGGTGCCGTGGCCATGGCGGGGGTGGAGTTGTCGAATTTCTTCATAGCACTGGTGTTTCTGGGCATTGGCTGGAACTTCGGCTTCATTGGTGCCACGACGATGCTGACCAACGCGCAACGGCCCGAAGAGCGCGGGCGGTTGCAGGGGCTGAACGATCTGGTGGTGTTCGGCGGGGTGACGATGGCCTCGCTTTCATCCGGCGGGCTGATGAACTGTTCTGGCGGGACGGTGCAAGAAGGTTGGCAGGCGGTGAACCTGGCGATGCTGCCCTTCCTGGTGCTGGCGGGCGGGGCGCTGATCTGGCTGTGGATGAAGCCGCGCGAGTTCCGCACCTGATCGCGGATGCCGCCGTCGCTGTGGCCGTCGCTGCCTCCGGCGGGAGTATTTCAAAAGGCGCAAGCCTACCAGCGCCCGCTGAAGGCCTGCCACAACAGCCTGCCCCGGCGTGAGAATTCAGACAGGTGCAGGCGGCCTTCGGTGACGGCCGCAGGGTCGCGGGCGGCCAGGGTCAAAAGCGGCTCGCTTTGCCATCCGGCCAACAGCGCAGGTGCTGCAGCTATGGGCAGGGTCTTGCGGGCGGCGCGAGACCTGACCAGGCGATCCAGCCCCTGCCGGGCCAGCGCGGCCAGGTC
>JBATAV010000397.1:0-4844 GCA_049662025.1 Paracoccaceae bacterium
GATGTGGTCGACCAGATCGCCAAGGGAGAGCCGCCCGCCACGCCCGACGTCATGGTGAAAGTCACCGTTCAGCCGTAAGGCAAAGCAGGATGGGCAGTATTGCCCGTCCTGCCTTTCTCAGCCCAGCACAACCAGCGCGTGGCGCTTCTTCCCGGCGGTCAGCTTCAGCGGCTCGGCCAGTTGCCCGGCGCCAAAGCGCAACCCGCTATCGGTGATGATCTCGTCATTCACCTTGGCACCGCCTTCGGAAATCAGCCGCTTGGCATCCTTGCCACTGGCCGCCAGCCCCGCCCGCACCAGAAGCTGCACGATCCCGACGCCCTCGGCCAGTTCTTCCGTCGTCAGCGCCACGGTCGGCAGGTCATCGCCGATCCCGCCCTTCTCGAACACCTCGCGCGCCGTCGCTTCGGCCGCCGCCGCGGCCTCGGCCCCATGCAGCAGCGTCGTCACCGCATTGGCCAGCACCACCTTGGCCTCGTTGATGCCGGCACCTTCCAGTGCGCCCAGCCGGTCACACTCCTCCACCGGCAATTCGGTGTAAAGCTTCAGGAACCGCCCCACATCGGCATCCGTGGTGTTGCGCCAGAACTGCCAGAACTCATACGGGCTGAACATGTCGCCATTCAGCCAGACCGCACCCGACTGGCTCTTGCCCATCTTCTTGCCGTCGCTGGTGGTCAAGAGCGGAGAGGTCAGGCCGAACACCTCGCCGGCAATTTCTTCGCTACCAAGCACCCGGCGCGTCAGATCCACGCCGTTGACGATATTGCCCCACTGATCCGACCCGCCCATCTGCAACAGACAGCCATAGCGGCGGTGCAGCTCCAGGAAATCATAGGCCTGCAGGATCATGTAGTTGAATTCCAGGAAGCTCAGCGACTGCTCCCGGTCCAGCCGCGATTTCACCGATTCAAACGACAGCATCCGGTTGACGCTGAAATGCCGCCCGATGTCGCGCAGAAAGCCGATGTAGTTCAGCTGATCCAGCCACTCGGCATTGTTCACCATCATCGCATCATTCGGCCCCTCGCCGAACCGCACATAGGGCGCGAAAGCCCGCTTGATGCCCGCGATGTTGTCGTCGATCTGGGCATCGGTCAGCAAAGGCCGCTCCTCGGCGCGAAACGAGGGATCGCCGATCTTCGTCGTGCCGCCGCCCATCAGGACAATCGGCTTGCCGCCCGCTTTCTGCAACCAGCGCAGCATCATGATCTGGATCAGGCTGCCCACATGCAACGACCGGGCGGTCGCGTCAAAGCCGATATAGCCCGGCACCACACCCTTGACGCAGGCTTCGTCCAACGCCTGATAATCGGTGCAGTCGGCAACAAAGCCGCGGCTGATCATCACGCGCATGAAATCCGATTTCGGATGGTAGGTCATGGGGCACCCGTGCTTTAAGGTGCGGGCGGTATAGCGGGGCAGGGGGCGAAGGGGAAGATGGCGAAAGGCAAAGCGGCGCAGGGCCCGATCTGGGCGCTTGGCGCGATGTCGGGCACCTCGCTCGACGGCGTCGATGCCGCGATGGTGCTGACCGATGGCCACTCCGTCCTCGACTTCGGCCCCCACGCCTACCGCCCCTATACCCCGGCCGAGCAATCCACCCTGCGCGCCGCCCTTGGCCGTTGGCCCGATGATCCGGGCGTGGCCGCGGCGGCCGAGGTGGTGGAGACCGCCCATGCCGAACTCCTGTCACGCTTTTCAGGGGCCGAGGTCGCAGGCTTCCACGGCCAGACCCTGGCGCATGACCCGCGCGGGCAGGGCACCCATCAGGCCGGCAACGGCGCGCTTCTGGCGCAGGTTCTGGGCCTGCCCGTGGTCTGGGATTTCCGCACCTCGGACGTGACGCTGGGCGGGCAAGGCGCCCCACTGGCGCCGTTCTTCCACTTCGCTTTGGCCAAGAAGATCGGCGCCGGCCAACCCATCGGCTTTCTCAACCTCGGCGGCGTCGGCAACCTGACCTGGGTCGATCCGACCCAGCCCGCGCCAGAAGTTCCCGGCGCGCTGCTGGCCTTCGACACCGGCCCCGCGAATGCGCCGATCAACGACCTGATGCGCGCGCGTCTGGGCAAGGATCACGACGAAGGCGGGGCGCTGGCCGCCAAGGGCCGGGTGAAGAAAGAACTGATCGAGGCCTTCCTCAACCACCCCTACTTCTTCCGCATGCCGCCGAAATCGCTGGACCGCAACGACTTCGCCGCGCTTCTCGACGCCGTGAAACCGCTGTCCACGCCGAACGCGCTGGCCACCCTGACCGCCGCCGCCGCCGCCGCCGTGGCCCGCGGAGCCGAGCATTTCCCCAAACCGATCTCGCGCCTGCTGGTCACCGGCGGTGGCCGCCACAACGCCACCCTGATGCGCCACCTTGCGCGCAAATTTGCCTGCCCGGTCCAGCCGGTCGAAGCCGCAGGCCTCAACGGCGACATGCTCGAGGCACAGGCCTTTGCCTTCCTCGCCGTCCGGGTGATGCGCGGCATGGCCACATCCTGCCCCGCAACCACCGGGGTTCCCGCAGCCGTTGGCGGCGGCCAGATCAGCCGGCCCTAGCGCGCCGCAGGATCGACCAGGAATAGATCACCAGCGCGGCCCAGATGAAACCGAAGGCCACCAGCTTGACGCGGGTAAACGGCTCACCGAACACAAACACTGCGGTCAGGAAGATCATCGTCGGCGCGATGTATTGCATGATGGCGATGGTCGACAGCCGCAGCCGCTTTGCCCCGTTGGCATAGATCATCAGCGGCCCTGCCGTGACAATGCCGCAGCCCACCAAAAGCCAGGTATCCGCCGATACCCCCACCGCGAAATGCCCTTCGCCCCGAAGACCCAGCCAACCGGCATAGGCCAGCGCAAAGGGCACCAGGATCAGCACCTCCAGCGCAAATCCCTGATTGGGCCCGATCGGCAGGCGCCGCTTGAAATAGGCATAGAACCCCCAGGTCAGCATCAGCCCCAGCGCGATGACCGGCAGCTTGCCCGCCTCCCAGGTCAGGATCGTCACCGCCACCCCGGCCGAGGCAATCGCCAGCCACTGCACACCGCGCAGCCGCTCCTTCAGCAACACCGCCCCCAGAAGGATCGAAAACAGCGGGTTGACGTAATAGCCCAAGGCCGCATCCAGCGTATGCCCGGCGCCGATGGCCCAGACATAGATCCCCCAATTGACCGAGACCAGCGCCGCCGTCACCGCCGCCATTCCCAGCATCCGCGGGTTCATCAGTGCCGCCTTCAGGTCCGCCGTCCGCCCCAGCCAGATCAGCACCGCCAGCGCCACCGGCACCGACCAGATCACCCGATGCGCCAGAACCTCAAGTGGCGGAATATGCGCCAGCGCCTTCAGGTACAGCGGCAAGAAGCCCCAGAGCAGATAGGCCGCAAGAGCATAGAGAAATCCGGCACGGCTGTCGCCGGTCTGGGGAGTGGTCTGGCTCATACGCCCGCCATAGCGCTTTGCCGCTGTTCCCGCCACGGCGAAGTTGTGCCCCGCACAAACCCGCCGGCCCAACTACCGCCGCCGCGCCAGATAATCGCGCGTGAAGGCCGCATAGCCCGCCGCCGTCATCCGCAATTCCTGGCGCATCAGCGCATGCAGCGCCGGCAGGCGGTGGAACGGCACCGTCGGCCAGACGTGATGCTCGACATGATAGGGCATGTTCCAGGCCAGGAACCGTACCAGCCGGTTGGTGAATGTCGTCCGCGTGTTGAGAAACATGTTGGCCACCTGCGGGCAATCGCCATGCTCGGCCAGAAGATACAGCCGCAGGGCCGGTTGGCCCAGAACCACCGGCACCGCCCAGATCCACAGCACCAGCGGCGACCAGAACAGGCTTGCCCCGGCTGCGGCATAAAGCACCGCCATCCCCCGCGCCTCGGCAATGATCCGCGTCTTGGCGCCTTCCGGCAGATAGTTGCCCTCGGCCCGGCCGATGATCAGCGCCGCCATCAACCGCAGCTCCGCCCCCCAATAGGGCAGGCCCGAGACATGCCAGACCCAGTCCCTCAGCCTTTCGGGCTTGCCCGCCGCCAACTCCGGATCCTTGCCCGGCAGGTTGGTCCAGCGGTGATGCGCCAGATGGAACCAGCGGAACCACTCGAACGGCAACACCAGCACCATCCCGCAGGCCCGCCCGACCCATTCGTTCAGCCAGAGCTTCGCAAACGGCGTGCGATGGGTGCATTCATGCTCCAGCGTGAACAGGAACACCAACAGCACCCCCTGCACCGGCAGCAAAAGCCACCACCCCGGCACTCCCGCCGCAATCGCCCCGCCGCAAACCGCAATCGCCGCCGCGTGCCCCGCCAGATGCCGCACCCCCGCCGCATCCGAAGGCACCGTCAGCGCGGCCCGCAGATCGTCCGGCAAAGACGCTACGAATTCCTTGTGATCCACCCTCACCCCTCGCCTGGCAAATCCCAGCCCGCCGGCGCCAGTTCGAACCCCTCGAACCGAAAGCCGGGGCTGACCGTGCAGGACACCAGCGTCCACGCCCCGGTCGAGGCGGCCGCCTGCCACCAGCCCCCTGGTACCACGATCTGCGGACTTTCGCCCGCCAGCACCTCCGGCCCCAGCCGATGCCCCCGCGCCGCCTTCAGCCCCATCGACAACGCCAAGGGCGCCCCCGCATGCCACAGCCAGATCTCGTCGGCATCCACCCGGTGCCAATGGCTGCGCTCGCCCGCCCGCAACAGAAACAGGATCGCTGTGCCGCTTGCCCGCGCATCGCCGTCCGGACCCGCCACCTCTGGCCCCCGCCAGGTCTCGCGATACCAGCCCCCCTCGGGATGCGGCTGCAAGCCCAGCCGCTCGATGATCCGCTCCGCACTCATTGCTGCCGCCATTCCCC
>JBATAV010000398.1:0-1895 GCA_049662025.1 Paracoccaceae bacterium
AGACAGCATCACGGGGGGGCCGCCATGTTTGATACACCCTATCCAACCGTGATCCCCGGCCCGCCGCGCCCCAGCCGCATCCTTACTCCGCGCAGCCTCTTGCGTCATCCCGGGCTGGAACGCCAGACCATCCCCGGCGGTGGCGCGGCACTGGTGCATCTGATGCCGGGCGACCGGCTGACCCTCATCAACGACGAAGGCGGCCAGCCCGCCGAACTCGTCGCTGCCACCGAAAGCGGCAAGATCGACGCCGCCCTGCTGGGCCAATCTTCCAATTCCACCGCCGAAGGCCTGAAGGCCATGCTGGCCCTTGGCGATGCGGCGGGGCAGGGGCTCACGCGCCTGCGTCACGGCCTGACCACGCGCCACATCGACCTTGCCAAGGCCGGAGCCATCCGCCTGTTCGGCGCGGGCACCGCCGCGGGCACCACCGCCGAGTTCACCGCGCAAGACACGGGCTGGCTGATCCTTGCCGCGCCGGGGATGCCGATGGCCCCCGAGGCGCAAGACACCGCCACGCCCCTCACCCTGACCATCCAGCGCGCCGCCCCGCGCCTCATCGGCCAACACGATCTGCCCGACCCGCTGGCCGACCCGATCCTGGACCTGCGGGTGAAATCGGCCACGGCCGAAAGCTATTTCGTCAAGGCCGGTGACTATATCCAGATCCTGGACGTCGATGGCCGCCAATGCACCGATTTCCAGTGCTTCGACGCTCGCAAACTCGACAAGGGCATCCAGCACGCGCTGGACGTCACCACCTCGCGCACCCTGATGGGCCACGCCTATTCCACCCCCGGCCTGCATTCGAAATACTTCGATCAGGATTGGGTGCCGCTGGTCGAAGTCGTGCAGGACACCGTCGGTCGCCACGACGCCTTCGCCATGGCCTGCGCCTCGAAATACTATGACGACATCGGCTACCCCGGCCACGTCAACTGCTCCGACAACTTCAACACTGCCCTCGCCAAACACGGCGTTGACCCGCGCCCCGGCTGGATGGCGGTCAACCTGTTCTTCAACACCGCCATCGACGCCCACGGCGTTCTGACCTCGGACGAACCCTGGTCGCGCCCCGGCGACTACGTCCTTTTCCGCGCCCTGACCGACATCGTCTGCGTCAACTCGGCCTGCCCCGATGACACCTCGCCCGCCAACGGCTGGTACCTTTCCGACATCCACGTCCGCACCTATTCCGGCGCGCAATCCTTCCCCCGCGCCATCGCCCACCGCACCACGCCCGATTCGGAGCCGAAGATGACCAAGGAAACCGCCTTCCACGCGCCGATCACCGCGAAAACCCGCCACATGACCGAATACAAGGGCTATTGGCTGCCCGATGTCTATGCGCAGAACGGCGCGATCGAGGAATACTGGGCCTGCCGTCAGGCCGCCGTTGTCCTTGACCTGTCGCCCTTGCGCAAATTCGAAGTCACCGGCCCCGATGCCGAGGCGCTGATGCAATGGGTCCTCACCCGCGACATGAAGAAACTGTCGCAGGGCCAGGTGGTCTACTCTGCCATGTGCTACGACCACGGCGGCATGATCGACGACGGCACTGCCTTCCGCCTTGGCCGCGACAACTTCCGCTGGATCTGCGGCGATGATTACAGCGGCGTCTGGATCCGCGAACAGGCCGAAAAACTCGGCCTCAACGCCATGGTCCGCTCCTCCACCGACCAGCTTCACAACCTCGCCGTCCAGGGCCCGAACAGCCGCGAGATCATCCGCCGGATGATCTGGACCGCGCCGCACCAGCCCACCATTGATGAGCTCGGCTGGTTCCGCTTTACCATCGGCCGCCTCGGCGGTCCCTCCGG
Organism: Paracoccaceae bacterium; assembly: GCA_049662025.1. Classification (GTDB taxonomy): domain Bacteria; phylum Pseudomonadota; class Alphaproteobacteria; order Rhodobacterales; family Rhodobacteraceae; genus Pseudogemmobacter. The sequence goes on from JBATAV010000398.1 coordinate 1,821, forward strand.
CGCCCCCGTCGTCGTTTCCCGCACCGGCTATACCGGCGAGCTTGGCTTTGAAATCTTCTGCCATCCCAAGGATGG
>JBATAV010000399.1:0-2365 GCA_049662025.1 Paracoccaceae bacterium
GGGGCGGGCGATCTGCGCCTCCATCGCCGCGCGGGCGGCATCGGCGGCCTGGCCAAAGCGGTGGGCGGGCAGCCGACCCAGAAGAAGGTTGGCATCCGAGATCGTCACCCGCTCGCCGCCACGGCCATAGCACACCGGGCCGGGATATGACCCCGCCGAGTCCGGCCCCACCCGCAGCATGCCCGACTCGTCGACCCGTGCGATCGAGCCGCCGCCCGCGCCGACCGTGCGCACATCGACCATCGGCACATGGATCGGCATGGCATATTCCACCTCGATCTCGTTCGAGACCGGGGCGACGCCGCCCTTGATCATCGCCACATCGGTGGAGGTGCCGCCCATGTCATAGGTCAGAAGGTTGGCAAAACCGGCCCGCCGCCCGGTCGCCACCGCCGCCATCACCCCCGAGGCGGGGCCGGACATCACCGTCTTCACCGCCTCGCGCGCCACATGGGCCGCCGAGACCATGCCGCCATTGCCGTTCATCACCAGCAGATCGCGGGAATAGCCCTTGGCGGCCAGTTCGCCGGCAAGCCGCGAGATATACCGCTCCAGCACCGGCTGCACCGAGGCGTTCACCGCCGCCGTCACCCCGCGTTCGTATTCGCGCGCCTCCGACAGCAGCGAATGGCCGGTGGTGATATAGGCATTGGGCCAATGCTGCGCAGCAATTTCCGCCGCGCGCAGCTCATGCGCGGGGTTGGCATAGGCGTGCAGGAAGTGGATCACCAGCGATTCGCAACCCGATTGCTGCAGTGCAGCAACGGCATTCTGAAAAGCCTTTTCATCCAAAGGCGTGATCACCCTGCCGCGCGCATCCATCCGCTCGGCCACCTCAAGCCGCAGATCGCGCGGGATGATCGGCACGAAGTGGCCCGACATGCCATAGGCATGCGGGCGGGTGCGGCGGCCCAGTTCCAGCACGTCGCGAAAGCCCATCGTGGTGATCAGGCCGGTCTTGGCCAACCGGCGTTCCAGCACCGCGTTGGTGGTGGTGGTGGTGCCGTGGACGATCAGGTCCAGCGCGGCAAGGTCGGCCCCCGCCGCCTCGAACGCCGCCAGCACCCCGCCCGACTGGTTGGGCAGCGTCGTCGGCACCTTGGCCAAGCGCACATCGCCCGAGACGGGATCGAAGATCACCAGATCGGTGAAGGTGCCGCCCACGTCCACGCCTGCCACAAGACCCGTCATTCAGACCCCCACATATTCGGCAAATGCCCGCGCGCCGGGTTCCAGCGCAGCGGCCTCCAGCACGTCTTCCACCCGACCATGCGCCATGAAGGCGACCCGGTCGGCCATTTTCAACACCGCATCGACCCGTTGTTCCACCAGCACGATGGCAACGCCCTCGGCGCGCAGCCGCATCACCGCGTCGCGGATCAGGGTGATCATCGAGGGTTGCAGGCCCTCGGTCGGCTCGTCCAGCAGCAGGACCCTGGGTTCCAGACACAGCGCACGGGCAATCGCCAGCATCTGCTGCTCGCCCCCCGACAGCGTGGCGGCGGGCTGGTGCAGCCTTTCGCGCAGGCGCGGGAACAGGCCCAGCACATGATCGCGGATCTCGCGCCGGTTGCCGCGCAGCAAACCGCCGACCTCAAGGTTTTCCGCCACCGTCAACGGCCCGAACAGCCGCCGCCCCTGCGGCACCCAGGCCAGGCCATGGCGCGGCACCTGATGTGCGGGCAAGCCATGGATCGCCACGCCGCCCAGAAGGATTTCACCAGAGGTCAGCGGCAACAGCCCCATGATCGCCTTCATCAGCGTGGTCTTGCCCGCCCCGTTGCGGCCCATGACGCAGGTCACCTCGCCGGCGCGGGCGGTGAAATCCACCCCGCGCAGCACGGTGACCGGGCCATATCCGGCGGTGATGCCTGTCACCTCAAGCACCAAGATAGGCCTCCTGCACCGCGGGGTTGGCGCGCACCTGATCGGGCGTGCCACGCGCCAGCACCTGGCCGAAGTTCAGAACGGTGATGCGGTGCGCCAGATCCATCACCACCTCCATGTTATGCTCGATCAACAGCACGGCCACGTCCGGCACCAGCGCACGGACCAGTGCCTTGAAGCCCTCGATCTCGCCGGCCGCCAGACCCTGCGTCGGCTCGTCCAGGATCAGCACGCGCGGCGCCAGCGCAAGGCCCATCGCCACTTCCAGAAGCCGCTGATGGCCGTAGGACAGGGTGCCCGCCACCGCTTGCGCCATGCCCTCCATCCCCACCCGCGCCAGCGCGGCGGCAACGGCGGGCTTCAACGCCCGCGCGGGTGCAGTGCCGCCCTGCACCGCCAGCGCCACATTGTCAAAGACCGCAAGGCCGGGGAAGATCGAGGTGATCTGGAACGTATAGGCCAGCCCAAGGCGCACACG
>JBATAV010000400.1:0-2531 GCA_049662025.1 Paracoccaceae bacterium
GCGTTCGGCCTGGCCCAGGCGGCCCAGTTTCAGGTTGGCCGATCCGATCGCCGACAGGGTATCGACATTCAACCCATGCTCGGCGGCGGCCCCGTAATAGGATTTCAGCGCCAGCTCATATTCGCCCGCCGCCATCAGCCGATGCCCCACCAGCAGCGGGTCTACCCCTTCGGCGCGCTTGTCCACGCCGTAAGGGGTGTTGCGTGTGACCCCGTCGCTGAACATGCCGGGGCCGCCGGCGTTTCCACAGGCGGCCAACAGCAGGAAAATCAGGGGCACAGGGCCAGATCGCGACACTTACATCCTCAGAACCCGGCCAGTCCGCTGTTCCCCAACATCTGGCTGATGCCGTAGACCGACGGTCCGATCAGAATGATCATCAATGGTGGCACGGTGAACATCATTGTGCCAAGCGTCAACTTGGTCGGCAAGAGGTTGGCCTTTTCTTCTGCGCGCATGACGCGTTTGTCACGCATATCGGCCGAATAGACCCGCAGCGCATCGGCGATCGAGGTGCCGAAGGTGGCCGATTGCACCAGCGTCGTCACGAACGATGCCACATCCGGCACGCCCACCCGTTCGGCCATGTCTTTCAGAACCGCGACACGTTCCTTGCCGGCCTTTACCTCATGGCTGACCATGTCGAATTCATCCGCCAGGGCGGGATAGCCGGCGCGGCTTTCCTTGGCGACGCGGATGATCGACTGGTCCAGCGATTGCCCGGCCTCGACGCAGACCAGCATCATGTCCAGCGCATCGGGAAAGCCCTGGATGATCTGGGTCTGACGCTTGGCCATCCGCTTGTTCACCCAGTATTGCGGCATGTAGTAGCCGATGGCGCCGGGCACCAGGGTATAGAGGATCATCGACTGGGTCGAGACTTCGGCGCTGGCCGACTGGATCAGCGCATAGATCAGGCCGATGATCAGCGCGCCGACACCCAGCACCATCTTGGCGGCGTGAAAGATGTGGACCGCACTTTTGTCGGGGTAGCCCGCGCGCAACAGCTTCATCCGCACCGCCGACAGCTCTTCGGCCTTCTGCGGCTCCAGAAACTGGGCAAAGCGTTCCAGCTTTTCAGCCTTGCCACCAGCGCGGCGCAGCTTCTTTTCGTCGACGACCTTGCCGCGGCCTTCGTTCTTCAACTCGGCAAAGCGGTCGCGTTCCTTGCGCAGCATGGTCGGCAGGGCGACCACGATCAGCAGCATGCCGACAAGCCCCACCGCGAACAGCGGCCCCAACGGGCCCATCAGGGCGACCAGCGGGTCGGTGATGAAAGACAGGAAACCCATGATGCGCCCCTTAAACCTTGATGTTGACCATGATCTTCATGAAGACCACGTTGATGACGAGGAAGGCGCAAACGACCAGCGCCGCGGGGATGAAGGCCGAGGTTTCGCGGACTTCGTCGTAATAGTTGGGCTGGATGACGTTGATCATCACCAGCGCGCCGATCGGAAAGCCCGACAGGAACATGCCCGACCATTTCGCCTCGGCGGTGATCGCCTTGACCCGGCGGAACAGCTTGAACCGGGCGCGGATCACCTTGGCCAGGCCTTCCAGAATTTCGGCCAGGTTGCCGCCCGAGGTTTGCTGGATCGAAACCGCCACCGCAAGGAAGCGCAAATCCTGGCTGTCCATCCGCTCGGCAAAGGCCTTCAGGCTTTCGGCGACGTCGCGGCCATAGGCGGATTCGTCGGCGATGACGCCGAATTCAGTGCCCAGCGGGTCGGGGATTTCCTTGGCCACGATGCCGATGGCGGCCGAGAACGGGTGGCCGACGCGCAAGCTGCGTACCATCAGTTCCACCGCGTCGGGCAGTTGTTCTTCCAAGAGCCCCATCCGGGTCTTGGCCTTCTTGTTGACCCAGAAATACACCCCGCCGACGCCCATGCCCACGGCGACAATCGCCCGCACCGGCAGCGCAGCCGAGGTGCCGATGGTCAGGCCCAGGAAGGCAAACACCGCCAGGCCCGCCATGATGCCGACCAGTGCCAGCGGCGAAAAGGCGATATTGGCCTTTTGCGCCTTCTTGGCCAGGATCGAGTAGAGCGGGATCGACTTGGTGCCCAGATGTTGGCTCATCTCCTTGCGAAGCTGTTCCAGCACCTGTTCGCGGTTGCCGTTCTTTTCCAGCAACGTCAGCCGGCGCGAGATGCGGTTGTTCAGGCTGATGGATTTTCCGAACACCGTCAGGTAGATGCCCTCGACCAGGACAACCACCGCGACGAAGATCATGATGTAGATGAGAGGTGCTGCACTGATCTGCATGATGATCCTCAGACGATGGGTTCATAGATGGATGCCGGCAGGTCGTAACCCCACTGGCGGAAACGGTCGGAATAGGCCGACCGGATGCCGGTCGCGTTGAAGCGGCCGATGATCTTGCCCGACGGCTCGATCCCGAGGCGTTCATAGCGGAACACTTCCTGCATCGAGATGACTTCGCCTTCCATGCCGGTGATCTCGGTGATCGAGACCATCCGGCGGGAGCCGTCCTGCAGGCGGCTGGCCTGCACGATCAGGTTGAC
>JBATAV010000401.1:0-8442 GCA_049662025.1 Paracoccaceae bacterium
GATGCACCCCCGACCACAGCGCCAGCGCCCAAAGCAGCGGCTGCCGCGTCAGCCCGGCGATACCGGGGCGCTCCGGATCAAAGCCCGTCGCCCGGCCTTCGAAAGCAAAGGGATTCGGCGCCGCCACGCCAAACACCGCCAGCGCCCCCGCCACCGGCATCACGATGTTCACCGCCCAGCGGTGCCACACCTCTTGGTCCCACAACGGCACGAACGGCGCCCGCCCCGCCGCAAGGATCAGCCACCACAGCAGCAGCAGCGACAGCACCGAAAACACCGCCATATAGCCCCGCCGCCCCAGCCTGGCCTCAAGCCAGCCCTTCACCCCCAGCATCGCCGGCAAGCGGTGCGAGAGCAGGAAAAGCGCCATCGCGGCAGCGAATTCGATCCATCCGGTCATGCAACTTCCCTAACCCCACACCGCCCAGCCCGCAAGCCGGTCGTTGCGCGGACATCGTTAAGAAAGGATTGGAATAGCCCTGATCAACCCATTGATATTGCTTGATTCACCCCGGCGTCCCGGCCCGGGACAGGGCCTCAGAAGTGGAAATCCTCAACCACTTCACGCCGCCCCAGCGTCATCGCATCGGCCACATGAACCATCGGCGACAGGTCCACTTCCGACCGCCCCTCGCGGACCAGCCGCGCCATCTCGGCATAAAGCGCAGGATACTCGCCCATGATATCGGCCGCCCCCGCCACCGCCTGCCCTTCGACCTCCAGCACATTGCCGCCCAGCCGCAGGGCCATCCGCGCCCCATCCGCCGTATCGACCAGGATGTCCCAGGTCTGCGGCCCCTCCTGCCGCCAGTCGAACCCCGCCGTAACCCCGCCCGAGAACGTCAGATCCGCCGCGATCGGCGTTTGCCGGTTGGCCGGGAACTTCAGCACCGCCCCGGTCAGATGCACCGGCGCGGGCAGGATCTCGGTCAGGATCGACAAAGCGTTGATGCCGGGGTCGAACACCCCCATCCCGCCCGGCTCGAACACCCAATCCTGCCCCGGATGCCATTTGCGCACATCCTCGCGCCAATCGATCCGCGCCGCCGTGACCTGCCGCCCCGCCAGCCACGCCTTCGCCTGCGCCACCCCCCGCGCCATCCGGCTGTGCCAGGTCGCATAAAGCGTCAGCCCCTCCGCCGCCGCCCTGCCCTCCAACCCATGCACCTCGGCCAGCGTCGCCCCCGGCGGCTTTTCCAGCATCACATGCCGCCCTGCCCGCAAGGCCTCTGCCGCCGCCTCGAACCGGGGAACCGGCGGCAAGCACAGCGAGACGACTTCCACCTCGGGATGCGCCGCAAACATCGCTTTCAGCGTGGTATAGGCGGGCACCACCGGCACCGTCCCCGCCCGACTGACCGTCGCCACCAGATCGAAATCCGGGCTGGAGGCCAGCGCCGGTACATGCTGATCCAGCGCGATCTTGCCGATACCGACCAGCGCGAGCTTCATCAATGGCTCTCCCGTGCCACGGCATGGCCCCGGCAGCCGACCAGAAAGTCCATGTCCGCGCCCTTGTCGGCCCCCTCGACATGATCGTGATAGAGTTTCGCATAGCCCGAAGCCGGCGGCGCCACCGCAGGCACCCAGGCCGCCAGCCGCGCCGCCAGTTCATCATCCGAAATATCCAGATGCAGCCGCCGCCCGGCCACGTCCAACTCGATGAAATCGCCAGTCCGCACCACCGCCAGCGGCCCGCCGCGTGCCGCTTCTGGGCTGGTGTGCAAGACCACCGTGCCATAGGCGGTGCCCGACATCCGTGCGTCGGAAATCCGCACCATGTCCACAATCCCCTTGCGCAAAACCTTCGGCGGCAGGCCCATGTTGCCCACCTCGGCCATGCCCGGATAGCCCCTTGGCCCGCAGTTCTTCAACACCATCACGCAGGTCTCGTCGATCTCCAGCGCCTCATCCTCGATCCGCGCCTTGTAGTCGTCGATATCCTCGAAAACCACCGCCCGGCCCCTGGCTTGCATCAGATGCGGGGAGGCCGCCGAAGGTTTCAGCACCGCCCCGTTCGGCGCCAGATTGCCGCGCAAGACGACGATGCCGCCCGACTGGGTCAGCGCCTTTTCCGCCGGCAGGATCACATCCTCGTTGTAGTTGGTGACATCCTTCACCTCATCCCAGATCGCCCCGCCGGAAACCGTCAGCGCCTGCCGGTTCAACAGCCCCGCCTCGCCCAGCCGCTTGATCACCACCGGCAGGCCGCCAGCGTAAAAGAATTCTTCCATCAGATACTTGCCGGATGGCATCAGGTTCACGATGGTCGGGATATCGCGGCCCCACTGGTCCCAATCGTCAAGGTTCAGGTCCACCCCCAGCCGCCCGGCGATCGCCAGCAGGTGAATGACCGCATTGGTGCTGCCCCCCACGGCAGCATTGGTGCGCACCGCGTTCTGGAACGCCTCGCGGGTCAGGATGTCCGATGGCTTCAGATCGTCCTTCACCATCTGCACGATGCGCCGCCCGGTCAGATGCGCCATCACCCGGCGGCGCGAGTCCACTGCCGGAATGGCAGCATTGCCCGACAGCGTCATCCCCAGCGCCTCGACCATGGATGCCATCGTCGACGCCGTCCCCATGGTGTTGCACGACCCAGGGCTGCGCGACATGCTCGCCTCCGCCTCGACAAACTCCGCCGCCGTCATCTCGCCCGCCTTCACGGCTTCGGAAAACTTCCACAGATGGGTGCCCGAGCCGATCCGCTCACCCTTGAAATAGCCGTTCAGCATCGGCCCGCCCGAGACCATGATCGTCGGCAGATCGCAGCTCGCCGCCCCCATCAACAAGGACGGAGTGGTCTTGTCGCAGCCGACCAGACAGACCACCCCATCCATCTGCTGGCCGCGAATGGTTTCCTCGACCGCCATCGCCGCCAGATTGCGAAACATCATCGCAGTGGGACGAAAGCCGGATTCACTGACCGAAAACACCGGCACGATCACCGGAAACCCACCGGCCTCATACACCCCATGCTTGACCCGCTCGGCCAGATCGTTCAGATGCGCGTTGCAGGGGTTCAACTCGCTGAAGGTGTTCAGAATTCCGATCACCGGGCGGCCATCGAACAGATCCGCCGGCAGGCCCTGATTCTTCATCCACGACCGATGATAGATCGCGTCCTTCGAGGTGCCCGCAAACCATTCCTGGCTGCGCAGTTTCCGGGGCCATTTGGCGGGCTTGAAGGTCATCTTTTCCTCACAGGGCTTGAACGGCGGTCAGGCCATCATCTTGCGGCGCAAAGGCCAGCGGGTTTTTCAATGGCAGGCCAAAGGGCGCGGCCTCGATCTCGAACACATCGCCGGCTTGGGTCTTGATCCCATCGGCAAAAGACAGCGTGGCGGTGCCGAACATATGCACATGCAGATCGCCGGGGCGGCGAAACAGCGGATATTTGAAATGATGATGTTCCAGGTTCGCATAGCTATGCGACATGTTGGCCTCGCCGCTCAGGAACGGCTTTTCCCAGATCACCTTGCCATCCCGGCGGATGCGGCTGGTGCCCCGCAGATCGGCGGGCATCGCGCCCACCAGAATCTCGGGGCCGAAAGAGGCCTCGCGCAGCTTGGAATGCGCCAGCCACAGGTAATTCACCCGCTCCACCACATGGTCGGAGAATTCGTTGGCCAGCGCCCAGCCGATCCGGAAGGGCTGGCCCGTGGGGCCGATCAGGTAGATCCCCGCCACCTCGGGTTCTTCGCCGCCATCCTCGGCAAAGCCGGGCGCGGTCAGCGCTGCGCCGGGGGCAATAGCGGTGGTGCCGTTGCCCTTGTAGAACCACTCGGGCTGCACGCCGACGGCCCCTTTTGCCGGGCGCCCGCCCTCCAGCCCCATGCGAAACATGCGCATCGAGTCGGTCAGCGCCGCATCCCCCGCCAGCTTGGCATGCATCGCATCGCGGGCGGAAGCGCTGCCCAGATGGGTCAGCCCGGTGCCGGTCAGGTGCATATGCGCGGGGTCGGGGTGGGTGACGGGCAGCGTGACGCGGCCTTCCTCCAGAAGGCGCGACAGATCGACCGCCTCGCCAAAGCCCTTTGCCGCGATCACGGCGGCCAGACCCTGCCCGCCGGCAATCGCCTCTTGCGCCAGCGCATAGGTGGAAGCCGCACCCTTGACCACGGCCGCCTCGCTGCCCTCTCGGGCCACCACGGCAAGGCTTCCGTCGGGGCGAATGATCTGCGAAATCAGCATGTTCGCCTCACTTGTTCTTGTTGTAGACGTCGAAGATCACCGCGGCCAGCAGCACCAGACCCTTGATCATCTGCTGATAATCGATGCCGATCGACAGCATCGACATGCCCATGTTCATGATCCCCATGATCAAGGCACCGACGACAACGCCGATGATCCGCCCCGAGCCACCGGCCATCGACGCCCCACCGATGAAGACGGCGGCAATCGCGTCCAGCTCGAACCCCGTGCCGGCCTTGGGCGTGGCGCTGTTCAGCCGCGCGGTCACGATCATGCCGGCCAGTGCCGCCAGCATCCCCATGTTGACGAAACAGAAAAACACCAGCCGGTCGGTGCGGATGCCCGACAGTTTCGCGGCCTTCTCATTGCCGCCGACCGCATAGATCCGCCGCCCGACCACGGTGTTTTCGGTGAAAAAGGCGTAAAAGACGGTCAGCACCCCCAGCACCACCAGCACATTCGGCAAGCCCCGGAACGAGGCCAGTTGCCAGCCGACAAAGGCCACCGCTGCTGCCACGATGATGTGGCGCCCCAGGAAAATTCCCATCGGCTCGGCCTCGATGCCGAATTCGGCATCCCGCGACCGGGCGCGAAAGCCCAGCCAGAACAGCGCCCCGATGGCAGCGGCAATCAGGATCAGCGTCAACCCGTGCGGACGGCCCATCCCGGTCAGATCGGGGATGAAGCCGGAGGACAGCGACTGGAACTCTTTCGGGAACGGCCCGATGTTCTGCCCGCCCAGCGTCCACAGGGTTGCACCGCGAAAGACCATCATCCCGGCCAGCGTCACGATGAAGGACGGGATGCGCCAGAACGCCACCCAATAGCCCTGCAGCGCCCCGATCAGCCCGCCCACGATCAGCGTCAGCGGAATGACCAGCCAGAACGGCAACCCCAAAGACACCGTCAGCCAGGCCGAAACGGCACCGGTGAAGGCCGCGACCGAGCCCACCGACAGGTCGATATGCCCCGAGACGATGACCAGCAGCATCCCCAGCGCCAGGATGATGATATGGCCGTTCTGCAAGAACACATTGGTGATGTTCAGCGGTTGCAGAAAATTCATCGGTTGCGGTTGCAGCGCCAGCATCGCGGTGAAGAACACCACGATGGCGACCAGCGCCAGAAGCATGCCGTTTTCCCGCAGATGCCCGCCCAGATGCGCGCCGATTCCCTTGCCTGTCGCCATCACGCAACCTTCCCTTCACCCTTCAGGATCATCGCCATGATCTTTTCCTGACTAGCCTCGGCGCGGGACAATTCACCCACGATCCGGCCCTCGTTCATCACATAGATGCGGTCGCACATGCCCAGAAGCTCGGGCATCTCGGAAGAGATCATCACCACCCCGCGCCCCTGCGCGGCGAGGTCATTCATGATCTGATAAATCTCGAACTTGGCGCCGACGTCGATACCGCGGGTTGGCTCGTCCAGGATCAGCACCTGAGGATCGGTGTACAACCACTTGGCCAGCACCACTTTTTGCTGATTGCCGCCAGACAGGTTCACCACCTTCTGCTGTACCCCCGGCGTGCGGATCGCCAGCGCCTTGCGGTAGTCTTCCGCCACCCGCGCCTCGCGCCGCTTGTCAAGGATGCCGCGCACCGCCACGCCCGCCAGATTGGCCAGGCTGATGTTCTTGACGATCGGTTCTTCCAGGATCAGGCCCAGCACCTTGCGGTCCTCGGTGACATAGGAAATTCCCGCCGCAATCGCCTTTTGCACGGTGGAAACGTCAACCGCCCGGCCACCCATCCTGACCACGCCCTGATGGCCGCGCCCATAGCTGCGGCCAAAGATGCTCATCGCCAGTTCGGTGCGGCCGGTGCCCATCAGGCCCGCGATGCCGACGATCTCGCCCTTGGCGACGCTGAAAGAGACGTCCTTGATCACCTGCCGCCCCTGCTGTTCGGGGTGCCAGACCGACCAGCCCTGCACCTCCATCAGCACCTCGCCCACCTTTGGCACCCGCTCGGGGTAGCGGTGCGCCATGTCGCGGCCCACCATGTCGCGGATGATGCGGTCTTCCGAGATATCGGCGCGGTCAATGGTCGACACCGCCCCACCGTCGCGGATCACCGTGATCCGGTCGGCGACGCGGGAAATCTCGTTCAGCTTGTGGCTGATGATGATCTGGGTCATCCCTTGCGCCTTCAGCTCCAACATCAGATCCAGCAGCTTGGCACTGTCGTTTTCCTGCAAGGCGGCGGTGGGTTCATCCAGGATCAGCAGCCGCACATCCTTGGCCAGCGCCTTGGCGATCTCGATCAACTGCTGCTTGCCGACGCCCAGCTTGCCCACCGGCGTCGTCGGCGCGTCGGTCAGGCCCACCTTGCGCAGCCAGCCTTCGGTTTTCTGAAACGCCTGCGGCCAGTCGATCACGCCCCCCGCCGCCACCTCGTTGCCGAGGAAAAGGTTCTCGGCAATCGACAACAGCGGCACCAGCGCCAGTTCCTGATGGATGATGATGATGCCCTTGGCCTCACTGTCGCGGATGCCGCGCAAGTTCAGGGACTTGCCGTCATAGACGATCTCGCCCTCATAGGAGCCATGCGGATAGACCCCCGACAAGACCTTCATCAAGGTCGACTTGCCCGCGCCATTCTCGCCGCAGATCGCATGGATCTCGCCCGCCTGCACGGTCAGGCTGACATGGTCCAGCGCGCGGACGCCGGGAAAGACCTTGCTGATCCCGCGCATTTCCAAAAGCGGTGTCATGCTTTGCGCCCCCCGCCCCTTCATCTTGGCAAAAATATCCCCGCCGGAGGCATAGCCCTGTCACAGGCCCGCCGCAGGGCGAAAAATCCCGCCCCGATCACCCGGGGCGGGCCGATTGGCTTATTTCAACTGATCTGCCGTGTAGTAGCCGGATTCGACCAGCGTCTTTTCGATGTCGCCGACGCCCAGCGCCATCGGCTCCAACAGGTAGGACGGCACGACCTTGACGCCGTTGTCATAGGTGGTGGTGTCGTTGATCTCGGGCTCCTTGCCCTGCAGGATCGCGTCGACCATCTTCACCGTCACGGCGGCCAGCGCGCGGGTGTCCTTGAAGACGGTCGAATACTGCTCGCCCGCCATCATCGACTTCACCGACGGGATTTCCGCGTCCTGGCCGGTAACGCAAGGCATCTTCATGTCACCCGAGCCATAGCCGACGCCCTTGACCGACGACAGGATGCCGATCGACAGCCCGTCATAGGGCGACAGCGCGCCGTTCAGCGCCTTGTCGCCGTAGTTGGCGCTCAGCAGGTTGTCCATCCGCGCCTGCGCCACCGCGCCATCCCAGCGCAGCGTGCCGACCACTTCCATGCCGATCTGGCCCGAGGGCACGGCGACCGCACCGGAATCGATCATCGGCTGCAGGACAGACATCGCGCCGTTGTAGAAGAAGAAGGCGTTGTTGTCGTCGGGGCTGCCGCCGAACAGTTCCACATTCCACGGCTTGGCATCAGGGAACCGCTCGCCCAGGCATTGCACCAGGCTGTTGGCCTGCAACACGCCGACCTTGAAGTTGTCGAAAGTGGCATAGTAATCCACCGCGCCACTGTCGCGGATCAGCCGGTCATAGGCGATGACCTTGATGCCCGCGGCCTGGGCATTTTCCAGCGCGTTCGACAGCGTGGTGCCGTCGATTGCCGCGATCACCAGCACGTTGACGCCCTTGGTGATCATGTTCTCGATCTGGCTCAGCTGATTGGGGATGTCATCCTCGGCATATTGCAGGTCGGTGGCATAGCCTGCCGCCTCGAACTGCTTCACCATCGATTCGCCGTCCGAGATCCAGCGCGAGGATGATTTCGTCGGCATGGCGATGCCCACGGTGCCCTTGCCTTCGGCAGCGGCGAATTGCGGGCCGGCAACCAATGCAGCGGTCGCCAGCGCCAGAAGAGCGCGTTTCGTAAGGTTCATGGTGTTCCTCCCCATGGCCGCTGATGGCGGCGGTCTATCGGTTTTCTCCGCGTCGGCAGGCCTCCTGCGTCCCCGAAGCCGTGCGTCAGGGATTGCAGAGCGGGCACATATCCGTCAAATCATGTTTAGGAAGGTTTTCATAACAGGAACGTTATGCCGCTGTCCCGCCCCGACCCCTTGCAGGCCCGCGGCCTGAAGCTGTCGCACCTGCGCCTTCTGGCCGCCCTGCTCGATACCGGCCAGATCAGTCTGGCCGCCGAAAGGCTGCACATCGCCCAGCCCGCCGCCTCGCGCCTCCTGGCCGAGGTGGAGCGGATCATCGGCCAACCGGTCCACAGC
>JBATAV010000402.1:0-2835 GCA_049662025.1 Paracoccaceae bacterium
TCGGCCTCACCCTCCGGGGCACCCATGCTGCTGCCCATCGCGGCGGCCCATAGCGCCGCGGGCAGGGCGGTTTCGAAACTGGCGCCCTCGACCCCGCAGCTGATCACCGCAGCCACGGCGGCGGCGGCGGCAATCGCCTCGCGCGTGTTGTGGGTCACGCGGCAGGTCTCGGCCACCCGCGCCACAAAGGCGGGCAAATCTCCCGCAGGCGTCGCTATTGCCACCGGAGCAATCCGCATCGCCGCGCCGTTGGTGGTGCCGGTCAGGCCTGTCTGACAGGCCGGAACGCCTGCCAAGAGCGCCTCAAGCGCGCGTTTGGACGATGGCCCCAGTAGGTCGCGCAAGCCCCGCGCACGGATGCCTTCCTCCCACTGGATCAGGGCCCTGGCCCAGGCGATTTCGTCAAATTCCGGCGCCGAAAGCAGCACTTCGGCCAGCAGCAGCGTCTGCTCGGTGTCATCGGTGATCATCGCCGCCGACAGTCCGTGCGACACCGGATGCCCCGCCACAGGTGCGGTGAAATCGGTTATTCTCCCGTATGTTGCGGCAATTTCGGCGCGGGTCATGGTCTGCGTCGGCATCCCCATCGCATCGCCCAGGGCCACCCCCGCCAGGGCCGCCGTCGCGCGGTCAAGGGCATCTCGGCGGGTCATCAGAAATCAATCCTCAGGCCAAAGCGGGCCGGGTCGAGCAGGCTTTCCACCACCTCCAGCACGGCCCCGTCCGCCGCTTGCGTCACTCGCTCCAGCCGCAGCATCGGCGTCCCCGCCTTGCGCCGCATCAGCGCCGCATCCTGTCCCGAAAGCGCGGGCAGCACGCCCGCCACCTCTTGCCCCTTGGACGCCGCCAGCCCCAGATCGGCCAGTGTCCGGCTCAGCGAGCCATCCGTCAGCCCCTGCGCAAGCACCGCCTGAAACGTCGCCCGCCACGGCAACCGGCTGCGCTCCAGCGAGATCCCCAGCCCATCGCACAGCCGCACCCGGTCGATCCGCAGATAGTCGCCCACCGCGCCCAACCGCCCGTCGGCCATGGCGCAGCCCCCGCGCGACAGGTCCAGCAGATGGGTCGAGACTGCGCCACCACCATGCGACAGGGCCACCGTCCAGCCCAGACTGGAATCGATCGTCGCTCCGTCATAGGTGACAAAAGACCCGATCCCGGTGCGTGTGGTGATCAGCCCCTGGCGCGCCAACATCTCCAGCCCCCGCCGCACCGTATTGCGGCTGACGTCAAATCGGCGCATCAGCCCGCCTTCGCTGTCCAATTGCGCGCCATGGCCCACCCGGCCTTCGCGGATTTCGCGCTCCAGCGTGCGGGCAACGACTTCGGCCTTGGGCAGTCCGATACGCGAGGGCATGGGCGATTCCCGTGGAACCTGTTCCTACCTGTACCTTATCGGCAGGGGGCCATCTGTAAAGCCCCTCAGTTCATCGGCGCGCCGCCTTCGGCCTTGCGGCGGGTGACGTAAGTCGCCAGCGCCTCGGCCCGGTCTTCCGGCAGTTTCGGCTCCTGATACTCGGCCAGCAGCTTCGGCCACAGCGTCGCCGCGCGCTCTGCCGTGCCGACGCTGCCAGCGGCCTTCCAGGCCTCATGCGCGGACCAGTCCGATAGTAGGGGCCGGTGAAACGCCTCACGATAGCGGTCCAGCGTGTGTTGTGTGCCGAAAAAATGCCCGCCGGGGCCGACTTCGGCGATGGCTTGCAGGGCCAGGTCGGCAGGGTCGGTCGCAATCGGCCCCATCATCGCCTGCATCATCTGCAGCATCTCTGCATCCAGGAGCAGTTTCTCGAAACTGGCGGTCAGCCCGCCATGCATCCACCCCGCCGCGTGGTTCAGAAGATGCACGCCTCCCATCACCGCCCCCCAGATTGCCATCTGGGATTCGTAAGCCGCCTGCGCATCCACCGCATTGGCCGAGGTGACGTTCGATGACCGGAACGGCACCCCCACCCGCCGTGCAAGCTGGCCAGAGGCCATCGCCGCCTTGGCATATTCCGGCGTGCCAAAGGCCGGAGAGCCCGACATCATGTCGACGTTCGAGGTGAAGCCGCCATACATCACCGGCACGCCCGGCCGTACGATCTGCGTCAGCACGATTCCCGCCATTGCCTCGGCATGTTGCAGCACCAACGCCCCGGCCAGCGATATCGGCGCCATCGCCCCCGCAAGCGTAAAGGGCGTGATGACATTCACCTGACCATGTTCGGCCAGCGTGATCAGCCCTTCGGCCATGGGAATATCCAGTTGCAGCGGCGAATTGGTGTTGATGATGCCCAGCAGACAGGGGGTTTTCGCCATATCGTCAAGGCTTTGCCCCATCCCGATCGCGGCCATTTCCAGCCCGTCCACGGTGCGGGCGCGGCCCAGGGTCTGGGTCTGCCAGTTCTTGTCCAGCAGCCGGATCTGGGCTGCATAGATGTCCAGATGCCGGGTGTTGGCAGGCAGGTCCATCGGCTCGAACGGGCCGCCGCCTTCCTGCTGGATCACGTTCAAGACCTGCACCAGCCGCAGGTAATCTTCCATTTCGGAAAGCGTCCCCTCGCGCCGCCCGCGCTCCAGGTCCATCATATAGGCTGGCCCGCCAACCGAGGCGAAGACCATATCCGCCCCGCCCAATGCCAGATCATGCGCCGGGTTCCGCGCAGTCAGCCGGAAGCTGGCGGGCACGGTTTTCAGACGCTCTTGCACCAGCCCGGCATCCAGCCGCACCATCAGATCATCGACCCGCGCCCCTGCGGCATGGAACCGCTCTCGCGCAGCCCCATCCAGCACCCGCATCCCGGTCTCATCCAGCACCCGCAGCGCAGCCTGATGAATCGCCTCGACCTGATCGGC
>JBATAV010000403.1:0-2949 GCA_049662025.1 Paracoccaceae bacterium
CATCTGCGCAACCTGCGCCGCAAGTTGGCCGATGCGGGTTGCGCGCGGGCGATCGAGACGGTGCATGGTCAGGGGATGCGGCTTGGGGTTTGCGGATGAGCCGCCGCTGGCGTCCTTCGCTGGGCCTGGTGCTGGGCGGCGGGTTGGCGGGCACGCTGGCGCTGTCGTTTGCGGGGCTGGTGGCGCTGCGGTATCTTGGCCCCGGGATCGGCTTTCGCAACGCCGCGATCCTGCTGGCGGGTGGAATCTCTGCGGCGACGGCGGTGTTGGGGTGGCTGCTGGTGCGGCTGTTGCTGCGCCCGATCCATGCGCTTGAACGCTATGCCCAGGCGCTAGAGCAGGCGGCAAGGCCGGACCCGCCCGCACATTTCGGCACGCGCGAGCTGCGTGCGACTGCCACGCGGGTGATCGCCATGGCCGAGGTGTTGCGCGACCGCGAGGCGACGATCCGCGCCTATACCGATCACGTCACGCATGAGCTGAGGTCCCCCGTTTCGGTCATCCGGGCTGCGGTCGAACTGCTGGAGGACGGCACCGGGTTGTCGGCAGAAGACCGGCGTCTGGTCGCGCAGGTCGATGGCGCGCGCACCCAGATCGAGGCGCAACTGGCGGCCTTGCGTCGGGTCGCGCAGGCGCGCGAAACCCGCTATCTGGGGCAATCGACGCTGGCAGAGGTATTGCCCGCGCTGACGCTTGAGCGGCCCGATCTGAGCTTGTTGCCGGAAGGCCAGGCGCTGCGCTTGCCGATCTCGGCCGAGGGGCTGACGATCGTGCTGGGGCAATTGATGCGCAATGCTGCCGAGAACGGCGCGCGGCAGGTGCGGCTGCGGGTCGAGAGGTCGGGCACCGACCTGCAGGTGCTGGTGGCCGACGATGGCTGCGGCATATCGCCGGGGAATGCCGAACGGATCTTCGACCCGTTCTTTACCACAGGCCGCGAAACGGGTGGGACCGGGATGGGATTGGCGATCGTGCGCAATATCCTGCAGGCGCACCGCGCCCGGATCAGGCTGCTTTCGGGCACCGGCGGGGCCACGTTTCGCCTGACGTTCGACCTGGGCTATCCGTGACCGCCGGGTATGGGCGGCTGCCGGTAAAGACCTGCGGTCGATCTTTGCAGAACCATCAGACCGGAGGCTTGCCCGCCGGACCCATGGCTCAGCGATAGAGCAGCACCGGGATCTTGCAGGCGCGGATCAGCGCCGTGGTGGTAGAGCCGATGATCAGGGTGCGGATGCGCGAATGGCCATAGGCGCCCATGACCAGAAGGCCAAAGCCTTCGGTCGCGATCTTGCGTTCAAGCGCCACTTCGGGTTCGCCGCCCACCACCTGAACCGAGGCTTCAACGCCGCCGCCTGCCAGCTTTGCGCGGGCCGAGTCTAGCGCGCGCCTGATGGCGGGCGTATCGGGTCCGGCATGGACCAGCACCGCCTCGAGCCCGTCGAAGACCGGGCTTGCGGCCATCCGTTCAACGGCGCGTTCGGCGCTGGCACTGGCGTCAAAGGCGATCAGAACCTTGTGGATCGGCTGGAAGGCGCGTGAGGCCACGAAAACCGGCACGCTGGCGCTGCGCAGGATGCGTTCCAGGTTCGAGCCCAGATGCTCGAACGCCCCGGCGCTGCCGGTGCCGCGCTTGCCGATCACCAACGCCCGGACGTCGGGTTCCAGGGTGCGGATGGTTTCCACCAGATCGCCCTGCCGCAGCTTTTGCGACACCGGACCGGCGCCACCCGCTTCGACCAGCGCCTGCGCATCGTCAAGGATCGCATGGCCGTGAGCGATCGCAAGTTTCGCCCGCTGCGCATCCAGTGCCGCCAGATCCTCCAGCAGCGCGGAACGGGCGCCAAGGTTCAGCGCGCCGGAGTAATCGCTGCTGATTGCGGCGCCCCTGTCGGGCAGAAGGTGCAACAGATCGACCGAAGCCATCAGCTTTTTCGCGATCCAGGCGCTGTGGTGGCAGACGCTGGCCGAATAGGCCGACCCGTCCACCAGTGCGAGTATCCTTGTCATGGCTGCCCCTTTCAATGCGCCAACAGCTTGTCCATCGCGCCGGGCTTGTCGTGGATGGCCAGCCGGTCGACGATGGTTTCGGAGGCTTCGTTCATGCCGATGATCTCGACCTCGGCCCCGTCGCGGCGGAATTTCAGGACCGCCATGTCCAGCGCCTGCACCGATGAGATATCCCAGATATGCGCCGCCGAGACGTCGATCACCACGCGGTCAAGCGCCTCCTTGAAGTCGAACGCGGCCATGAAATCCTCGACCGAGCCATAGAACAGCTGGCCTTCCACCCGGTAGGTGCGGCTGCGGCCATCGGCGCTGGCCTGCGATGTCACGCCGAACAGCTGCGCGATCTTGCCGGCAAAGAAGATGCCCGACAAGAGCACGCCCAAAAGCACGCCGATGGCAAGGTTGTGGGTGTAGACCACCGCCGCCACGGTTGCCAGCATGACGACCGAGGAGGATCGCGGGTGGGTTTGCAGCGCCTTGATCGACGACCACGAAAAGGTGCCGATCGAGACCATGATCATGATCGCGACCAGCGCGGGCATCGGGATCTGCGCCACCCAGTCGCCAAGGAAGACCACCAGGATCAGCAGCACCACCCCGGCGGTGAAGGCCGACAGCCGCCCCCGTCCGCCGGATTTCACGTTGATGATCGACTGCCGATCATCGCACAGCCTGCCATGCCTCCGATGAAGCCGGTCGCCGTGTTTGCGATGCCCTGTCAGATGCATTCCTGATTGCGGTTCGACTGGGTGTCGGTCAGGTCATCGACGATGTTCTGCGTCATCAGGCTTTCCAGAAGGCCCACCACCGCGACGGCGATGGAATAGGACAGGATGAATGAGCAGGGTTTGCAGCGTCAGCGGAATGTCGGGGATCAGGAACACCGGCAGCGTATCGGGCAGCGCGCCCATATCTCCCACCATCCGGACATCCCAGCCG
>JBATAV010000404.1:0-6347 GCA_049662025.1 Paracoccaceae bacterium
GGCTTCGGCGGTGGCGGACCACAGCGCATCCATGTCGCGCTCGACATGGCGCGGCTGCGGCATCTGTTGCGGCAGGCGGCGGCGGGCGATGGCAAGGGGCTGGCCTGTGGCGTCAAAGACCACGGCCTTGGTGACGGTCAGCCCGCTGTCGATGCCCAGGATGCAGGGCGCCATGCCTTAGACCTGCACTGGGACGGCCACGGGGGCCGCGACTTCGACATTCACCTCGCGCGCGCGCATATTGTCGATCAGCGATAGCGGGGTGGCGTCATCTACGATGACCACTTCGAAATCTTCCAGCGCGCACATCGCGTGCAGCGCGCGGCGGTCGAATTTGCTGTGGTCGGCCAGAAGGATGCGGCGGGCGGCGCTGTCGAACATGGCGCGCTTGGCCTCGACCATCTCGGGGCTTTGATGAAACACCAGCCCGTCGGTGATGGCGGCCATCGACATCACCGCCAGATCGACGCGCAGGCGGCGGATCTCAGCGGTGGTGACGGGGCCAAGGAAGGCGTTGCACCAGTTGTGATATTGCCCGCCAAGGCCGATCAGCGTCAGGTCGGGCATGCCTTTCAGCGCATTGATCAGGGTGATGGAATTGGTAATTGCGGTCAGCGGCACGCGGGCGGCCAGATGCGGCACCATCTGCAGAACCGTGGTGCTGTCATCGAAGAACACCGCCTGACCGGGGTCGACATGCCGGGCGGCGGCGGCGGCGAGGGCGCGTTTTTCGGCCGACTGGCGCGAGGCGCGGTACACGTCGCTGGATTCCACCAAGGGGGTGGGGGCGGCCGAAACGATGCCGCGGGTCTTGCGCAGAAGACCGCGGCTGGCCAGTTCGTCCAGATCGCGGTGGGCGGTCATCAGGCTGACGCCAAAGCGTTCGGTCAGATCCTCGATCCGCATGGTGCCTTCAGCCATCACCGCCTCGGCGATCAGCTGGCGGCGGGCGATCTGGCGGGCATGGCGGCTGTCGGAAGGCAGCTGGTCAGTTGCCATCCGGTCGGGGGAGTCGAAAATCACCTTGGGGTCGGACATGCGCGCCTCCTGACCTTTCGGTTAGCGCATCCGGCTGCAAAAGCAAGGAACCGGTTGGACGAGGTGCCGAAGGGGTGCCGGGGCAGCAAGCGCCGCCCCGGCATTGGCATGGACTATTCCGACAGCGTGAAGGCCGCGGTGTACTTGTCGACATTGTCCTTGGTGATCAGAAGGCAGTCGAACAGCTGCTTTTCGGTCGCCGCCCCGGTGGAACCGGTCTTGATGAAGGCGTCGGCCTGCTTGATCGCCTCGGCCGAGAACACGGCGACCGGCTGCAGCACGGTGTACTGCATCTCGCCCGCCTTCACCGCATCGACCGCGTCCGGAGAGCCGTCAAAGCCGCCGACCTTGACCTGCTCCAGCTTGCCGGCCTCTTTCAGCGCCGCAATCGCGCCCAGGGCCATTTCGTCATTGCCCGAGATCACCCCGATGATGTCGGGGTTGGCCTGCAGCAGCGACTGCATCTTCTGGTAGCCCTTGGTGCGGTCCCAGTCGGCCACTTCCTTGCCGACCTTCACCAGGTCCGGATACTGGGTGATCACGGTTTCATAGCCGTTCGACCGGGTGGCGGCGTTGTTGTCGGCGGGGTTGCCGAAAAGCTCGACATAGTTGCCGGTCTCGCCGACGCTGGCGACCCACTGCTCGGCCCCGAGGGCGGCGCCTTGGGCGTTGTTCGACACCAGCTGCGCCTTGGCCAGACCCTCCTGGTTGATTTCGGCGTTGACCAGGAACACCGGAATGCCGGCATCGACGGCCTTCTTGACGGCCCCGATCGACCCATCGGCATTGGCCGGGTCAAGGATGATGGCCACCGACTTGTTGGTGATGGCGGTGTCGATAAGGGTGCTTTCGACGTTGGTATCGCCCTTGTGGGCCGAGACGTTGGCCGTATAGCCCATGCCTTCGGCGGTGGCCTTGGCGACCTCGCCTTCGGTGAACCAGTAGGGGTTGGCCGGGTCGGTCACGATGATCGAGATCAGGCCTTCGGCCGAGGCGGCATAGGCCATGAGCGGGGTCACGGCCACAGCGGCCATAAGCGCACGACGGGTCAGTTTCAGCATGTCTTCATCTCCCTGGGGTTGGTGGAATTGCCGTTTGGTGGCAGCTTTCCGCGCGGGCCCGGCCCTGTGCAGGGCCCGGACGGAGAAGGTCGTCAGGCTCAGGTCTTGCGGGATCCCTTGCCGTATTGGATGGAGTTCATCAGGACGGCCAGAACGATGACGGCACCGGTAAAGACGGTTTGCCAGTAGGAAGACACGCCGATGATCACCAGTCCGTCGGACAGAAAGCCGATGACGAAGGCGCCCAGCATGGTGCCCTGCACGGTGCCACGCCCGCCGGTCAGAGCCGCCCCGCCGATGACGACGGCGGCGATGGCGGTCAGCTCGTAGGTGGTGCCTGCGGTCGGCCCGGCCGAGGTCAGTTGCGAGGACAGCACCAGACCCGCAATTGCCGCCAGCATGCCCGACAGGGTGTAGACGGTGATCTTCACCCGCTTGACCGGGACGCCCGACAGATCGGCCGCGCGCTCATTGCCGCCAGAGGCGTAGAGCCAGCGGCCAAAGGCCGAGCGTGACAGCATCAGCGCGGTGATGATGGCCAGCGTGGCCAGCACCAGAACCGAGATCGGCACCCCCGCCAGCCGGTTGAAGCCCAGCCAGTCAAAGCCGGTATTGCCCAGATCGGCCTTGCCGGACAGGTTGTTGTAGGTCAGCCCGTTGGTCTGCAACAATGCGACTCCGCGCGCCACATACATCACGCCAAGGGTGGCGACGAAGGCGGGCACCTTGAACCAGGCGACAAGGATGCCGTTCACCGCGCCGACCAATCCGCCAAGGCAGCAGGTCAGCACCACCACCGCCCAGACCGGCGGATACAGGATCACGCCTGCCCATTGCAGCTCCACCCCCTGCATCAAGGCACCTGCGCAAACCCCCGACAGCGCCAGCACCGATCCGACCGACAGGTCGATTCCGCCGTTCAGGATCACCAGAAGCATGCCAATGGCCAGGATGCCGTAGATCGCCACATGGCTGGCCATGATCAGAAAGTTCGACAGCGTGAAGTAGTTCGGCGACAGCAGGGAAAACACCGCGACGATGAGGATCAGCGCAAAGAAGGCACGGCCTTCAAGCAGCAGGCGGATCACGGCCGATCCGGCCGATTCTGCCTTTTGCGCGGTGCCTTTGGTAGCGGTGATGGTATCCGACATGATGGCTCCAAACGCTGTCTCAGGCGGCCACGGACTCGCCCGAGGCGGCCATGATCTGTTCCTTGGTGACGGTGGAATCGAATTCGGCCGAGATGCGGCCCTTGTGCATGACGATGATGCGGTGGGCGACCGACAGGCATTCGCCCACTTCCGAGGTGGAATAGACCACCGCCAGCCCCCGCTTGGCGCCTTCGGCCAGCAGGCGGAACACCTCGGCCTTGGCGCCGATGTCGATGCCGCGCGAGGGTTCGTCCAGCAAGATCACCTTCGGGCGGGTGGCGAGCATCTTGCCGATCACCACTTTTTGCTGGTTGCCGCCCGACAGCGAGCCGATGGCGGCGGTTCCGCCCGTGGTCTTGACGGTAACCTCGCGGATGGTCCGGTCGATCAGCGCGGTTTCGGCCTTGCGGTTGGTGAAAAGGCCGCGGGTAAAGGCGGCGATCGAGGCCAGCGACAGGTTTTGCCCGACGGTCATGGTTTGCACCAGCCCGTCGCGCTGGCGGTCTTCGGGCACCAGCGCCAGCCCGCGCGCGATGCGTTGGGCGATCGACAGGTGCGACACCTCTTGCCCCATCAGCACCACCTCGCCGCCGCTGGCCCGCAGACGGCCCGCAACGGTTTCCAGAAGTTCGGTCCGGCCCGCGCCCATCAGCCCATAGATGCAGACGATTTCGCCCGCGCGCACGTCCAGCGACAGCTTGTCGACCACGGTGTAATGGCCGCCCTTGGGGTCCGGTACGGTCAGATTGCGGATCGACAGTGCCACCTCGCCGGGGCTGACCAGCGGCGGACTGCCCAGATCGTAATTGTCGCCCACCATGTTGCGCACGATCCAGTTCAGGTCGATCTCGGCACGCGGCGCATAGGCGGTCATGGTGCCGTCGCGCAGCACCACGGCGTGATCGGTGATCTGCAGCGCCTCTTCCAGATGGTGCGAGATATAGACGATGCTGACACCCTTCGACGTCAGGTCGCGGATCACCTTGAACAGCACCTCAACCTCGGTCGCCGACAGCGCGCTGGTGGGTTCGTCCATGATCAGAATCCGGCTGTCGACCGACAGGGCGCGGGCGATTTCGACGATCTGCTGCTGGCCCAGCCGCAGGTCTTCGACCGGGGTGCCCGGGTCGATGTCTTCTTCCAGTTCGGCCATCAGGCGGCGGACCTGGGCGTCTTCCTCGGTAAAATCGACACCGGTGGGGCCGGTGATCTCGCGCCCCATGAAGACATTGTCGCGCACCGACAGGTTGGGCGCGAGGCTGAGTTCCTGATGGATGATCGAGATGCCGCGGTTGCGCGCATCGGTGGAATTCTCGAAGCTGACCGGCAGGCCATCCAGCAGGATTTCGCCGCTGGTGGGCTGGATCACGCCCGACAACACCTTCATCAGCGTCGATTTTCCGGCACCATTTTCGCCGAAGAGGGTGGTGACCTGGCCGCGGTGGATGTCGAAATTCACCCCCTTCAGCGCATGGATCTGGCCGTAGGATTTTGCCACGTTGCGCGCGGCCAGAACGACCTCGGGCAGGGCGGGCGCGGTCATTTCACCACCAGGCTGATCGGGGTGATCATCCAGTTCTTCGGGTTGACCAGACGAAACGCGCCGGTGACTTCGATGGTCTTGCCGGTCAGCGCGGTGGTGTCGATGCCATCCAGCACTGCCAGTTTCATCGCCCGGTTGATCCCCGATCCTGCGTCCTGATACTCGATCTGGTTCTTGAACTGACCAAAGTCGATGTCGCCGGGCGCATCGCGCAGGTCGGTGCCGTTGATTGCCGGGCCGGTCTGGACGCGCACCTTGATCTCGGGCGGCATGCCGTCAACGGCCAGCGTATAGACGCCGGATTTACCCTCGCCGACGACGCCCGTCACCCGCACCATCATGATCGCGCCGGTGCTGGAGGGCGTGCCGTATTTCTTCGCCGCTGCCACCTTGTCGGCCATCACTTCGGGCGCGATGGCCACGCCGTCTTGCGCCTTTTCGGCGACATAGACCTGAATGCGGGGAAATTCTGCGGTGCCGAACGTATCGGGCGAGAACACCTGGGCGCGGATGTCGCTTTCTGATCCGATGCGCACGGCGGCGGTGTCCAGCGCCATGGCCAGCAAGACTGCGGCAGCAATGCCTGCGGCGATCAATGTTCCACGACGAGAGGCGCGGGGGGCTTTGGGGGCGGCTTCGGTCATGCTGAGGCCATGTAGGGCGTTGCAATGCGCAAAGCTGGTCGCCGCGACCGCCCGGACTGGATGAAAGCCATGGTCCCCTCCCTTTGCGTCCGGGGCGGCGATCTCCACTTCGCCGATCCGGCGGCCTTGCGACCGTCTCTATGTGATAAATCTAACGTAAGTATCTCGTCAAGAGGATATGTTTCTAGCGATTCAGCACGTTACCTCTTGCTCGACTGCGGGGCGTTGGCCCGGACGATTCGAGGTCGGTGATCCAAGGTGGAAAATGCTGCATCCGCAGCACATGCACGCTGCGTTGCAGCAGATTGATTGGCCAGGTTATGCCATAGTTTCAGATAGTAATGCATCTATTCCCCTGTCGCTGTGCACTGGTGCGTTGCCGCAGGGGGCAGCGGTCCTGACGTTTGCCGCGACGGGGTGGCAAGCGCTGCGTGGCCTGTGGGATATGAGTTGCCTGATCCATGCTAGCTGAAATTTATTGCGGTGTCCGTAAAAAAATCCATACTGTAAGTTATGATTGTGGTATAAGACGAAGGTCAATCACAGACGTGCCCGAAGCTGGCGCTTCCCTGTGGCGCAGCGCGAAAATCTCGCCAAAGCGGCGGTTTGATCGGCAGGAGGGGGCGATGCCGGAGGCCAGAATCATCATCGGGATCGATGCCGGAACCTCGGTCATCAAGGCGGTGGCCTTTCAGACCGATGGGCGGCAGCTGGCGGTTTCCTCGGTGGTGAACCGCTATCAACAGGGCGCCGGTGGCGCGGTGACGCAATCGTTGCAGCAGACCTGGAAAGATTGCGCCGCCGCACTGCGAGAATTGGGCGACCAACTGCCAGGGCTGGCGGCGCGGGTGCTGGCGATCTCGGTCACCGCGCAGGGGGACGGGACCTGGCTGGTGGGTAAGGGCAACCG
>JBATAV010000405.1:0-2449 GCA_049662025.1 Paracoccaceae bacterium
AGGTGGAGCGCGGCTTGCAATTCTGGCCGGTCCACCTTCCGGCCGCTCTCCACTTCGGTGAACCGGGCCAGAACCTCGGCGCCGCGCGCGGCTGCGAAGTCCACAATCGTCTTTCGCTGTGCTTCCAGCCCGAGGCCCGATGCGCCCTGCCGGGCGGTCGAGACCCGCTCATAGGCCACAAACCGCTGCGCGCCTGCCGATCCCACTGCCATCCCGCCCCCCGTACACAACTGCCTAACGTTCGTTGCGCAGATGTGTACATCGGTCAGGGCGCGTTAGTGTAGCTCCAAGCCGCCTTATCCTGGTTGAAGAAGACCCGCTTGCTCGTTCGGAGGCTGGTCCGCCGCGATCGCAAATGGATCAGCGTAGCGTGAAGCCCTGGACGCCGCATTATACGCCCGAATCTCACGCTGGCGGCCGAGAAACTCAACGGACAATAATGCAGCTTTTTCTTCTCCAGAATGTGGTGATTATTCAACGGAGCGGATCAATCGAGCGAATTCTGGAAGATTGGTCGGGAGGCTTGGCACTGGACCTGTCCAAAAAGACAACTACCAGCACCCAGAGATTCCCGGTAGTTTACGGCCATTAAAGTAATCAAAGAATGAGCAATGACTGTCGTTAAACGTGCAAGCTTATTGCCCGAGTTGGTCCCGCCTGACGAAGTCGAAAAGGCGGGGCCGCTTGTGGTGGGCTACAATTATCTCAAACGACACACCCAAACCATCGCCTGCGTAGCCGCTGCTGTCGTCATTGCTTTACGGATCGTTTCGAACTGAACCTGAACGAGTGCCAAGGCGTTATAGCCGCGCTTGCCGGGGTTTCCGTCATTCCGCCGCAGCGCAGTCGGTTTGGGTCGCCGCCCCCGGATCATCGCCGCAGCGCCTCCTCTTCCGTGGACGCGGCAGGTTTGGCCCCTTCGGGGGCATCGACCGCGATCAGGGTCGACTGGCGCGCCGCAATACGGTCGAGCATCACCGCCAGGCGCTGGTCAGCGCTCTCCTCCGGTGCGCCAGGGTCTTGCGGCAGGTCATGCTCGATCCGGCTGGTCTCGCGCCAACCGGCCTGGGTTTTCAGAAAGAAGATCATCGAGGCGGTGTCACCACCGCGGGCCTTGTTGATCAGCCCCTGCGCAATCACCCCGATCGCCTTGGCCTTGCCCCGTTTATAGCGTGCGGCGATCTCCTCATCGCGCGCCATCATGGAATAGAAGGTGCGGCGGCCGATGCCGAAGTAATCCGCCACCTGCTCGGCCGTCAGAACGGCGGCGAGGGTCTCCACCTCGGCCTTCTGCGCGTCGGTCAGGGATATCGCAGGGCGAGCCATCTTGCCTCCTTACTCCAGATAGGCGTCGGCGGGATCGTATTCCCAGGGCTTCCGCACCGGTGACACATCCACCGCAAGCCGCGTCCGGGACGACGGCGTCAGGCCGAGTTCCGCCATGTAGCGCGCCATCAGCTCGCGTTCCTTGTTGGCGATCGTCAGCCAGGGCGAGACCTGGACGTAGCCCGCCGGGGTTTTCAGCAAGGGCGGCGTGTCCTGCAGCTTGCGCTCCGCTTCCACCCAGCGCCCCCAGGACTGGCAATAAACCGCAAGAGCGGCCCGATCGACCATGGTCAGAAGCCCGATGCGGTTCAGATCGCGCGCCAACCGCTTCCACTCCGCCTTGGCCGAAGGACCCAGATGCGCCGGACAGGTCGGCAGATCGCCCGCGGGCTTCGGTTCGGCCGCCTTGATCGGGCGCCGGCCGGGATTGCCCTCCAGCAGCTTCAGATGCGTCGGCTTCGGCTTGCGGCCCCTCATCGGACTGCCCTCACATGATCAAAGCGGCTCATCGCCGATTGCGCAGTTTGTCGACTGATCTGGCGGGCATGGAGGCCTGACTTGCGCTGCAACGCTTTGTTCTGACCGGGCATTCGCACAATCCGCGCCGGGGATACCCGGTCGCCAATATCGCGCTTGTGAATGAGGAGCTTCCCCCACCGGTGTCGAGGCCCAAAGCTGGAGACTTCTGGCCGCCCCCCGGGGGCTGACCGGGCCAGGATCGGAACGTTTCTCATGCCTCTGCCACTTCGGCCGGTTCAACTGCTGCGCCACGCCGTTCGGCAGCAACTTCGGCAAAGCTGCGGTCCTCGCCCGCCAGCGTCGCCATCTGCCCGGTGAAGACCTGCCAGCGCAGCACCGCCACATCGACATAGGTTGGATCAAGCTCGACCGCATAACAGACACGGCCCGTGGTCTCCGCCGCAATGATTGTGGTGCCCGAGCCCGAGAACGGCTCGTAGACTGCCTGACCTTGGCTCGAGTTGTTCAGCATCGGCCGTCGCATGCACTCGACCGGCTTTTGCGTGCCGTGCACGGTGGCGGCATCCTGATCCCGGCTGGCGATCTGCCACAGCGTGGTCTGCTTGCGGTCGCCGTTCCAATGCCCCTTTGCCTTCTGCCGCAC
>JBATAV010000406.1:0-2837 GCA_049662025.1 Paracoccaceae bacterium
ATTCCTTGCCCTCCATCCACTCCAGAAATGCCCCCCCGGCGGTCGAGATGAAGGTGAAATCATCCGCCGCGCCCGCACCATTCAGCGCCGCCACCGTATCGCCGCCCCCGGCGACCGAGATCAGCCGCCCCGCCGCCGTCAACCGGGCCGCCTCAGCCGCCGCCGCATTGGTCGCCATGTCAAACGGCGGAATCTCGAAGGCCCCCAATGGCCCGTTCCAGATCAGCGTGGCGCATTGCCCCATCACCGCCTTCAGCCGCGCCACCGTCTCTGGCCCGGCGTCCAGAATCATCGCGTCCTTCGGGCAGGCGCTGGCCACCACGATCTGCGCCTCGGCGCCCGCCTTGAACTCGCGCGCAACCACCACATCGACCGGCAGATGAATGGTGCAGCCCGCCGCCTTGGCCTTGCCCAGAATCTCCAGCGCCGTCGCGGCCATGTCCCGCTCCGCCAGCGACTTGCCAACCTCAACCCCCAGCGCCACCAGGAACGTATTGGCCATACCGCCGCCAATCGCCAGATGGTCCACCCGTGTCACCAGATTGCCCAACAACTCCAGCTTCGAGGAAACCTTGGCCCCGCCCACCACCGCAATCACCGGCCGGGCAGGGTTGCCCAAAGCCGCCTCCAGCGCGCGCAATTCTTCCTCCATCAGCCGCCCCGCACAGTTGGGCAGCAGCTTGGCCACCCCCGTGGTCGAGGCATGCGCCCGATGCGCGGCCGAGAAGGCATCGTTGCAGAAGACATCGCCCAAGGACGCCAGGAATTTAGCCATCGACGGGTCATTCGCCTCTTCCATCGGCGAGAACCGGGTGTTTTCCACCAGCACCACAGCCCCACTGGGCAGCGCGTCGATCGCCGCGCGGTCCGGCCGCTCCATGAACACCACCTTTTGCCCCAAAGCCGCCTCCAGCGCCGGTTGCACATGGCGCAGGCTCATCTCTTCCACCGGCTTGCCCTTGGGCCGCCCGAAATGCGCCAACAGCACCACCTTGCCGCCGCGGGCCTGAATGTCCTTCACCGTCGGCACGATCTTGTCGATCCGCGTGGTGTCGGTGACACGGGTCCCCTCCATCGGCACGTTGATGTCCACGCGGGTCAGCACGACCTTGCCGGCAAGTGCGATATCATCCAGCGTCTTCCAGCCCATCGGCCACCTCCATCGGCAATACCCGCAACTGTCTGGCCGAGCCGTCGCCATCCGTCAACCGATCACGCCCATTTGCCCTTTCCCTTCGCCGATGCCGCAGCTATTTTCCCGCCGGACCAGAAACCGAAGGAAAGACCGATGGCCGAGATCAAGGACCCCGAAAACACCATCATCCTGACGCTGAAGGACGGCGAAGTGATGATCGAGCTGTTGCCCGCAGTGGCCCCCAAACATGTCGAGCGGATGAAGACCCTGGCTCGCGCCAAGGCCTATGACAATGTCTGCTTCCACCGCGTGATCGACGGCTTCATGGCCCAGACCGGCGATGTCGAGAATGGCAACATGGAGAAAGACTTCAACCTGCGCCGCGCCGGCACCGGCGGCTCCGACATGCCCGACCTTCCGGCCGAATTCTCCAAGATCCCGCATGCCCGGGGCAGCATCGGTGCGGCGCGCTCGCAGAACCCGAATTCGGCGAATGCGCAGTTCTTCATCAATTTCGGCGAGAACGCGTTCCTGAACGGCCAGTATACCGTCTACGGCCAGGTGATCTCCGGCATGGAGCATGTCGACAAGATCACCCGCGGCGAGCCGCCGGCGTCACCTGACCGCATGATCACTGTCCGGGTGGCCGCCGATGTCGCGTAAGCTGATCCTCGCTGCACTCCTTTGCGCCGGCCCCGCCTTCGCCGAGGGCGAACCCGACGGCCCCGGCCCCAATCTGGTGATCCAGGTCGCGGGCCAGGCCAACGGCACCATCGTCATCGACATGCTGCCCGACCACGCGCCCAAGCATGTGGCACAGATGACCGCTCTCGCCACCGCCGGTGCCTATGACAACGTGGTCTTCCACCGCGTCATCGACGGCTTCATGGCGCAAACCGGCGACGTCCAGTATGGCAAGGCGGGCACCGATCTGTCGATGGCGGGCGCAGGCGGGTCCGACATGCCCAACCTGCCGGCCGAATTCTCGGATGTCTCGTTCCAGCGCGGCATCGTCGGCATGGCGCGCGCGCAAGACCCCGACAGCGCGAATTCGCAGTTCTTCATCATGTTCGCGCCGGGAGATTTCCTGGACGGTCAATATACCGTGGTCGGCCATGTGGTCGCGGGTATGGATGTGGTCGACCAGATCGCCAAGGGAGAGCCGCCCGCCACGCCCGACGTCATTGTGAAAGTCACCGTTCAGCCGTAAGGCAAAGCAGGATGGGCAGTATTGCCCATCCTGCCTTTCTCAGCCCAAAACAATTAGCGCGTGGCGCTTTTTCCCGGCGGTCAATTTCACCGGATGCGTAAAGTCATCTATAGTCAAATAAGCGCTGAGGTTTGACACAACTATATCGTTCAACTTTGCGCCGTTTTCAGCGAACAATCGTTTGGCGTCCTTGCCAGATCCGACCAGCTTGGACTTTAGGAACAGGTTACGCACCAAAACGCGTCGTAGAGACGGTGCAGTCTCTGGGTCAGAGCCAACAGGAATCTCGTCCGTAAAGTCGTGAATAGTTATGATAAACGTCGGCAGATCATCCCCGATCCCGCCCTTTTCGAACACCTCGCGCGCCGTCGCTTCGGCCGCCGCCGCCGCCTCGGCCCCGTGCAGCAGCGTCGTCACCGCATTGGCCAGCACCACCTTGGCCTCGTTGATGCCGGCACCTTCCAGTGCGCCCAGCCGGTCACACTCCTCCAC
>JBATAV010000407.1:0-3534 GCA_049662025.1 Paracoccaceae bacterium
GTTCTGGCTGCTGGTCTGACCCCGGTACAGGCCGCCGTGGCCGCCCGCCGGATGGAGCCGCCGGTGATGCGCCCACGCGGCCCTGTGCCGCTGATGGCCGACACCCGCTCCGGCACCTTGCCGCAGGAGCCGCCGGTTGTGGCATTCACCGCCCATCCGCGCGTCACGACCGAAACGGACGCGAACCTGTTCGCGCCGGAAGACGCCTGGGACTCCCCCGAAGACGCCGCCGAAGAACTTGACTGGCTGCCCGACGAAGCCTGCGAGCCGGACTACGATCCGACCCCTGCCGCATCGCGTGCCGCAGCGCCGATGGCAGACCGCCGCCCCATCGTGCAGGCTCCGCCACGCAAACCCATGCAACCCTCCTCCCGCGCCATGGCCGAAGCCCAGCCCCGTCTGCGCTTCGACGACCCTGCCCCGGAATACGAACTGCCGCCGCTGTCTCTCTTGGCCAATCCGGTCACCGTGCAGCGCAGCCAGTTGTCAGACGAGGCGCTGGCGGAAAACGCCCGGATGCTGGAATCGGTCCTCGACGACTATGGCGTCAAGGGTGAGATCGTTGCGGTCCGCCCCGGTCCGGTCGTGACGATGTACGAACTGGAACCAGCGCCGGGCCTGAAGGCCAGCCGCGTGATCGGCCTGGCCGATGACATCGCGCGCAGCATGTCGGCGCTGTCGGCGCGGGTCTCTACCGTGCCGGGGCGGTCGGTCATCGGCATCGAACTGCCCAACGCCACCCGCGAAAAAGTGGTGCTGAAGGAAATCCTGTCTGCCCGCGACTTTGGCGACAGCAACATGCGGCTTCCCTTGGCCTTGGGCAAGGATATCGGCGGCGATCCGATCGTGGCCAACCTGTCGAAGATGCCCCACCTGCTGATCGCGGGCACCACCGGCTCGGGCAAATCGGTGGCCATCAACACCATGATCCTGAGCCTTCTCTACAAGCTGACGCCCGAAGAATGCCGCCTGATCATGATCGACCCCAAAATGTTGGAACTGTCGGTCTATGACGGCATCCCGCATCTGCTGTCGCCTGTGGTGACCGACCCGAAAAAGGCCGTTGTCGCCCTGAAATGGGTGGTGGGCGAGATGGAGGAGCGCTATCGCCGCATGTCCAAGATGGGCGTGCGCAACATCGAGGGCTATAACGGTCGCGTCCGCGAGGCGCTGGCCAAGAACGAGCTGTTCAGGCGCACCATCCAGACCGGGTTCGATGAAGAAACCGGCGATCCGGTGTTCGAGACCGAAGAATACGCCCCCGTCGCCTTCCCCTATATCGTTGTGGTGGTGGACGAGATGGCCGACCTGATGATGGTCGCCGGCAAGGAAATCGAAGCCTGCATTCAGCGTCTGGCGCAGATGGCGCGGGCCTCCGGCATTCACCTGATCATGGCCACGCAGCGCCCCTCGGTCGATGTCATCACCGGCACCATCAAGGCGAACTTCCCGACCCGGATTTCCTTCCAGGTAACCTCGAAAATCGACAGCCGCACCATCCTTGGCGAACAGGGGGCCGAGCAGCTTTTGGGCCAGGGCGACATGCTTTACATGGGCAACGGCCAGCGCATCACCCGTATCCACGGACCGTTCGTGTCGGACGAGGAAGTCGAGGAAATCGTCAACCATCTGAAATCCTTCGGCCCGCCGACCTATATGTCGGGCGTGCTGGAGGGGCCGGACGAAGACAGTGCATCCGACATCGACATGGTGCTGGGCCTTGGCACCGGCGAGGGCGAAGATGCGCTTTACGATCAGGCCGTGGCAATCGTGGCGAAAGATCGCAAATGCTCTACCTCCTATATCCAGCGAAAACTGGGCATCGGCTACAACAAGGCCGCACGGCTGGTCGAGCAGATGGAGGAACAGAACGTCGTCACCCAGGCAAACCATGTCGGCAAGCGCGAGATCCTTGTGCCCGAGATGTAACTCACGCCCCGGCGTTCACACTCTGGCCCTCACACTCTGGCACGAAACCGCGAGGCGCTTGCAACGGGGATTCCCGTCGCCGGGGCCTTGGCTTATACAAGCCATATGAACAGACGCACCCTGCTGATTGCCCCGTTTGCCCTTGCCCTTGCCGGGTCGCCCGCGCTGGCTGAAAAGCTGTCGCTGAAAATCCTTTCGGCCTATCTGAACGGGCTGACCACGGTTGAAGCCGATTTCACTCAAGTGAACGCGGACGGATCGGTTTCCACCGGCAGGTTGTTCATCAAGCGTCCTGGCCGGGTGCGGTTCGAATACAACCCGCCGGACAAGGCGCTGGTTCTGGCCAGCGGCCAGCAAGTGGCGATCTTTGACGACAAGTCGAACGTGCCACCCGACCAATACCCGCTGAAACGCACACCCCTGAACCTGATTCTGGCTGCGAACGTGGACCTTGGCAAAGCCAAGATGGTGGTTGGGCACAAGGCCGATGCCACCACTACCCGGGTCAAGGCGCAAGACCCCGAACACCCCGAATACGGCACCATCGAGTTGGTCTTTTCCGCCGACCCGGTGGAACTGCGGCAATGGATCATCACCGATGATCTGGGCCAGCAGACCACGGTGATCCTGGGCGAGATGAAAAAGGGCACCAAGCTGGGCGAGCGAATCTTCTCGATCACCGCCGAAATGGACAAGCGCGGCCTTTGAGAGCCGCGCCCTACCGCATGCAGGTGCTTAGCTGCCCGTGGTACAGTTCTGACCGCGCGCCGACCTTTGCCGCCACTTCAACCAGCCATGGCTTGGCCAGATAGCTTTGCCCGGCATAGCCGGTCCGGCCTTCGTGATAGGCCAGGTACTGCGCTTCGGCATCGGTCATGGAAATGCCAAGGCTGCGGTTCGACTCCGCAAAATACCAGCCCATGAAATCGGTGGCAGCGCGGATGTCGTCGCGCTTGGCCCCGCGGCCGCCGGCGGTGTTCTGGTACTCCTCCCAGGTACCGTTCAGCGCTTGGCTGTAGCCATAGGCCGTGCTTTGTCGGCCCATCGGAATCACCCCCAGGGCAAAGCGATGCGGGGTCTGCGCATTGCCGATGAACTTCGATTCCTGGTGGATCACCGCCATCTGCACCCAGACCGGAACGCCCCATTTGCGTTCGGTCGCCTTCATCGCGCTGACATATTGCGGCCGCTCGCGGATGATCGCGCATGCGTCGTCCAGATTGCGCGGCGCCGCGTACTGACGGCTGCCCCCGCCACAGGCGGCAAGCAGCATCAACAGAACCGACGCACGGAAAAACCTGCCCATCTGCCCCTCGTGCCCTTATTCTTTTGCCGCCAGACTACCCCATCCTGCGGCCAAGGAAAACCGCATAAACCCCCACCTCAGATCAGGAATCCGAGAGTGATTGGCAGGGTTGCCACGCTGATGACGGTAGACGCGATGACCATTCCCGCCACCGCATCGGCATCGGCCCCGTATTTCGCCGCCATCATGTAGGAGGTCACCGCGACCGGCGTGGAAAGCTGCAGCACGAGAACGCCCAGCGCCACCGGCGGCAGCCCCAGCGCCAGCCCCGCCCCCACCGCCAGCGCCGAGCAGACCAC
>JBATAV010000408.1:0-2026 GCA_049662025.1 Paracoccaceae bacterium
GTGCTTTGCGGCCAGCCGTAGCCTGCGGCGACCGATGGCGCCGCTTTGGATGCAGCCGCCAGCATTGCCGGGTCTGACCCGCGAACATACATTGCGGCCTGAGGCTGGGTAAGTGCGCGCTGTCGCATGGCCATTCTCCTGATCTCGGTGGGCTGCATCGGCCCCGGTGAGACGAACTCGCCCGGTGCCACGGAAAGGAAGACGACAGTCTTGTCGGCTGCCGGGGTTTGGTAGTCGGAATTGTCGGATGTCGCGTTGTCCTTATCGTCGTCACTGGCTAGGAGCCGGTTCACGGCCAGACCAAGGGCCAGGATATGCATCAGATGAGGTTCTTGCCATTGACCATCATTGCGCGACACATAGGGCGGGGCGCCCTTGTAAACCGGATCGGTGATCGAGGCGATCTCGATGCCTTCCAGCAGCGCCTTGGTCGCAAAGCGGTTCAGGACGGCGATCTGGCCACGGCTCAGCCCGAATTGGCCGGGCTGATCGCCGCCTTCGACGTCGCGGGCTTGCAGGCCCGACAACGCCTCGATCATCGGCATCGCGGCCTTCATCCCCCCGACGGTGAGCATCGCCGCAGCCCTGCCTCCCGAAAGGAACATCGCTTCGAGTTGGCGCAACAGGACCGAGTTCTTGGCCTTTGCCGAGTCTTGTGCGGTTGATTTATCGGCCATCATGCCCCCCTCACACGCCAATGGGCTGCATTGTCAGATCGCCGGTGGCGACATCGGTGGCCAGGGCGAATCGCCAGGTCAGATGGCGGGGTCGCAGTTGCCGCAATTCGGCGTCAACCACTGGTTGCGCGTTGTCCGGGATGTAAAGCTGGTAACGCCCGCCAGTGGCGAGGAAGCTGTCGCTGTTGTCGACCGTGAGGTAGACTGCGGGACCGTCGACCAGATAATCTCCGCCCGCGCTGTCGCGGTATCGCGCAGACACCGCGTTATTGCCCGGCTGGCGCCAGCCATTGGCCGTCAAGACACGCAGCGCAAAGCTGTCATCCTCGTCAAGCGAGGACTTTTCGATTGCCGCAGTCAGGGACAGCGCGAATTGGAAGCGATCCTGTCCAATCTTTCGAAAGCCGATGTCCGTGATTTTGGGACCACCCACGGCGGGATCGACCTCGGCAAAAAGGGTCGCCAACAGTGACTGGATAACCTCGGTCGACATCAGGACCTGACTCGCGTCGTCATCGTCAATTTCAACAATGGCCTCGATCTTGGTGTCGTCGGTGTCGTCAAGCACCAGATCGAAGCAGGCCAGTTGCAGCCAGCCCGGATCGGGGGCTGCACAACCCTTGCGGATTGGCTTGGCCAATGCCTGTAAAAGCCCGATGCCGCCGGAAGCTTCGGCCAGTGCGTCGGCGATGGCATCTTCATCGGGGAACAATGCGTGCTGCGACGCAGCGTCTGCTTCGGCATGAAACATCAGCCGCAGTTCGAATTCCTCGGTAACCCGACCGAATTCTGCGGCCTCGCCGCAGGGGTCGCAGGTGCAGCCTTCGTCGCAGCTGCCCCCACAACCCCCGCCGCAACCGCAGCCAGACCCGCCACCGCATTTGACGACGGGTGCCGGTTCAGGCTGTCCCGCGCATTCGGCATAACGCATCAGCACGCAGACCCGGACCCGGCGGCTTTCGTCAGGTTTGCAGGGATTGTCGTCGTGGTCTTTGTATTTGAAATGCTGGGCCGCGAACCAGGCGGCGACATCGACGCATTGGTCAAAGCCAACCACGATCTCGCGACCACAGGCGTCAAGTGCCGCGCCCTTGCGGACACTTAACACCAGCCTCTCTTTTTCCAGAAGGCAGACCTTCAAACCGCACAGGATGCCCGCGCCATGCAGATGCTGGTTGTGAAACCGCATCTTGCCGGCGTGATAGCGTTGTTCGTCGAAGTAGTCGGCAAGCCGCATCTGCTTGCCGTGAAAGTATCGCAGCCGGAAGAATCCCGGAGGCAATCCGCAGCCACCGTCTGCGCAACCCTTCCGCTGGGTAAGGTTTTGCCATTTTGACATGATCATCCTC
>JBATAV010000409.1:0-2273 GCA_049662025.1 Paracoccaceae bacterium
AGTTCGGCCACCAGTTCGCTCAGCACGGTGGCAAACCGCGCCGCCGCCCGCGCATGCGCCGCCATCACCGCTTCCGAAGGGCCAAAGGCCTGCGCCACGATGTCGATCGGCCCGTGCTGCAGATGCAGCCGATCACCGGACAACAGGGCCACCATGGCGCCACTCATGATCCGGGCACCCCGCGCGTCGGCTTGCGCCTTTCAAAATACTCCCGCCGGAGGCATCCGCCGCCAGCCACCCGCGCTATGCCTTGGGCCATGGCTCCACCCTCGCCGCGGTGGGGTATTCGCCGCCTTCCGCCATCGTCCGGTCCAGATCGCGGATCGCCTCTTCATGCCCGCCCATCGCCAGATAATCGGCCCTCGGCAGGGTAAATTCCAGCGGCGCCACCAGCGCGGGCGTCGGCACATAGCCGAACGCGCCCTTGGGCAGAGCCGTCACATCGACCATGAAGGTGATGCCGCCGCCCGGCCAGACATAGGTTTTCGCCCCGCCAGAGGTGAGCCTGGTGACCCCGCCCTGGACCGAGCGGGTCAGCCGCACCGGGTTCTTGGTGACGCCCGCGCGCAACGACCCGCCCGCGCCGCCCATGAACAGAACCGTGCAAAGCGAAGGTTCGCAATTCTCGTCAATCAGTTGCACGGTTTTCTTCAAGCTATCCGGCAAGTCCTGCCGGACTGGCCTCAGGGCTTCGTCCAGCACATAATAGGCAAATTCCTCGCCGGTGGTCGAGACCATCAACAGCCGCAACCCCGGCCTTGCGCCCTTCTTCTCCTGCCACTCGTTCAGGATCTCCAGCGGGTCGGTCAGCTTGGTGCCGCCCCAGCCCATGCCCGGCTCCGACACCCGGAAATAGCGACCGGGGGTAGAGCGCTGGCCCTTGATGCGGATGCCGGTCGGCTCCCAGCCGAGGACCTTGCCGGCCTGATGCTCACTGACCACCCCGGTGATGTGGTCATCGACCACCACCACCTCATCGACCAGCCCGCGCCATTGGCTGGCGAACATCCCGATGGTGGCTGACCCACAGCCGACCCGCATCCGCCGCTCGGGCGTGCCGTCGACAATCGGTGGCTGACCAGCCTGCGCCACCACGGTCGAGCCGCCGTCGATCTGCATCTCGACCGCCTCGCCGTTGCACAGCGCCAGCAGGGCGGCGCAGGTGACCCGGCCTTCAGGTTTGGACCCGCCTGTCAGGTGGTGGATGCCGCCCAGCGACAGCATCTGGCTGCCGTATTCGGCGGTGGTGACAAGGCCCACCGATTCGCCCTGAACCCGCACCACGGCGCCTTCGGGACCAAGAAAGCGGTCGGTGTCGATCTTCACCTTGACGCCGCAGTAGGAAAAGATCGCCTCGGTCACCACCGTCACCATATCGGCGCCGTCCAGCTGCGACGACACGATGAAGGGCGCGGGCTTGTAGTCGGGATAGGTGGTGCCCGAGCCGATGCCGGTGACGAAGGCATCGGCCGGGACCGGCTCGCCATCCCAATTGCGGGCGGCGAAGGGCACGATGCGCTGGCCGCCCTGCAGGGCATGCGACAGCAGCACCACCGGATCGGTGCGCACGATGCGCCCTGCATCATTGGCATAGCGGTCGCAGGCGCCGGTCTGGCCGGGGGCGATGTAGCACATCACCGGGCAGGCATCGCAGCGGATCTTTTCGGGCGTATCGGTCATGGCGTTGGTCCGGTTGAGGGGGTGGACCGGGGGCCAGCCCCCGGACCCCCGGGATATTTATGCCAAGATGAAGCGGCATTCATTGAGCATCCTCCATTGCCTGCAGGATGCGGTGCGGCAGGGCAGGCGTGCGGGTGAGGTTGGCGCCGGTGGCATGCGAGATGGCGTTGAGAATGGCGGGGGCGGTGGGGATCAGGACGTGTTCGCCCAGACCCTTGGCGCCGAACGGGCCTTCGGGGTCGGGGATCTCGATCAGGATACTGTCGATCTGTGGCATGTCGCCCGTGGTCGGGATCAGGTAGTCGTGCAGGTTCTCGGTCCGGCCCGGCAGGTATTCCTCCATCAGCGCAAGGCCGATGCCCTGGGCAATGCCGCCCTCGATCTGGCCCATGGCAAGGCGCGGGTTGATCACGCGGCCAAGGTCATGCGCGGCGGTGATGCGGTGCAGCTTGACGGTGCCGAGGTCGGTGTCGACCGACAGTTCCACCAGCTGCGCGCCATAGCCATAGACGGCATAGGGCACGCCCTGGCTGTTTTCATCCAGCGGCCGGGTCGGCGGGTCGTAGGATTCTTCCGCCGACAGCGCATAGCCC
>JBATAV010000410.1:0-2975 GCA_049662025.1 Paracoccaceae bacterium
GCTGCTGGTGGCGCCGCCGCCGATCGAGGAGCGGGGCTGTCTGGCCGAGATGTTCGCGGGTGGCGCGGCAAAGTCGCAGGCGCTGGCCCCGGCGATTGCCGCAGTCGCGGCGCGGCTTGGGGTAGCCTTTCTGGATGCCGGGCCGCTGGTCCGCGTCTCGGCCACCGACGGAATTCACTATGATGCCGCCGCCATGCCCGCCCTGGCCCGCGCCTTTGCGGCGGCAACAGATCGGCATTTCCCCGCGCTGCGCCGTTGATTAGGCCCAGCCTAAGCCGCGCTGTGCGATTCATTCCTTTTTGCCAAAGATGAATCCCTGCAATATGTTTCCCGAACCCTGCCCCATCCGCTGCCGGAGGCCGCCCCATGACTGCCCATGATCCCGCCCTTGAGGAACTTCGCGCCAATGTCGCCCAGCCCTTCGAGCGCGCCCATGCGATGCCGAAATCGGTCTATACCTCGGCCGAATTTGCCGAACTGGAACAACGTCACATCTTCGGCAAGGAATGGCTGTGTGCGGGGCGCGCCGAGGGGCTGCCGAACCCCGGCGACTACCTGACGATGAAGATCGCGGAAGAACCGATCATCATCCTGCGCGACCGCGACGGCAACCTGCGCGGGCTGTCGAACGTCTGCCGCCACCGGATGTCGACGCTGCTGGAAGGCCGCGGCAACACCCGCGCCATCGTCTGCCCCTACCATGCCTGGACCTACAACCTGGACGGCAGCCTGCGCGGTGCGCCCGCGATGGCCAGAAACGAGACCTTCTGCAAGTCCGACGTGCGCCTGCCCTCGATCAGGGTCGAGAACTGGCACGGCTGGATCATGGTATCGCTGAACCCCGACGCTGCCCCGCCCTCCGAGACGCTGGCCGAGGTCGAAGAGCTGGTCGGTCACCTGCCGATGGAGACCTATACCGAAGTGTTCCGCGAGGAGTTCGAGTGGCACACCAACTGGAAGGTGCTGGCCGAGAATTTCATGGAAAGCTATCACCTGCCGGTCTGCCATGCGGGCACCATCGGCGGCGCCAGCGATCTGAACAAGATGGAATGCCCCGAGGGAAAAGCGGCCTTCAACTACCACTGGATCCTCAAGAACAATTCGGTGCCGCTGGCACTGGCGCACCCGTCCAACACCACGCTGCAGGGCGATGACCGCAACATCACCTGGCTTCTGGCGATCTATCCCAGCCTGTTGATCACCCTGACGCCGGGCTATTTCTGGTATCTCTCGCTGACGGCCAAGGGGCCGGGCAAGGTGCAGGTGCTGTTCGGCGGCGGGATGAGCGCGGACTGGATGGCCGATCCCGAGGCGAGCGCACATCTGAAAGGCGTGAAGGCGCTTCTGGATGACGTGCAGATCGAGGACAAGGGCTGCACGGAAAAGGTCTTTCGCGGACTTTGTTCCAGCATGTCCGGCCCCGGCGCGCTGAGCCATCTGGAGCGGCCGAATTACGATTTCGCCCACTGGATCGCCTCCAAGATGCCCTGAGGCGCCGAATTCCCCGACCATGAAGATGCCTGAAAGGACCCCCATGGCCCATACGCGCCACCGCAAGTTCAACACCAGAGACACCTACCCCGAGCAGAAGCTGGACAATGATCTCTGCCAGGCCGTCGTCGCCCGCGGCACCACCATCTTCCTGCGCGGCCAGTGCCCGCAGGATCTGGACACCGCAAGGAACATCGGCAGCCATGACCCGGTCGAACAGACCCACAAGGTGATGAGCAACATCCGCCAGCTGATCGAGGAATGCGGTGGCAAGATGGAGCATCTGTGCAAGGTCGTGGTCTACCTGACCGACGTCCGCCACCGCGAAGCGGTCTACCGGACGATGGGCGAATACATCAGTGGCGTGCATCCGGTCTCGACCGGGGTTGTCGTCACCGCCCTTGCCCGTCCCGACTGGCTGGTGGAAATCGACGCCACCGCCGTCATCCCCGACTGACCCTGCAGCCGGGGGCGCTTCGCCCCCCGGACCCCCAGAGGATATTTGAACCAAGATGAAGCCCGCGACTTTCATCCTGGCTCATGTACTCCACAGGGTTCCGGGGGTGTGAAACCCTTGGTGTTGCCCGCTGGAGCCGCACATGACCTTCTCGCTTCTCGCCCGTTGCCCCGATACCGGCGCTTTCGGCATGGTGATCTCATCCTCCTCGCCCGCCGTAGCGGCGCGTTGTGCCCATGCACGGGCGGGCGTCGGCGTGGCCGCAACGCAGAACATCACCGACCCCGCCCTGGGCCCGCGCTTGCTTGATCTGATGGAGGCCGGCGCAAGCGCGGCCAAGGCGATGGCGCAGGTCGTGGCCGAGGCACCTTTTGTCGAGTATCGCCAGCTTCTCTGCGTTGACCGCACAGGCGGGGTGGCGACGCATTCGGGCGGCAAGACGCTGGGCACCTGGAGTCTGGCCGAGGGCGAGGCCGTGGTGGCAGGGGGCAATCTTCTGGCGCATGACGGTGTGCCAAAGGCGATGGTTGCGGGCTACCATGCTGCACAGGGCAGCTTTGGCGACCGGCTGGTGGCGGCACTGGTGGCCGGTGCGGCAGCGGGAGGCGAGGCCGGGCCAGTGCATTCGGCGGGGCTCCTGGTCGTGGACCGGGAAAGCTGGCCCTGCGCCTGGTTGCGCCAGGACTGGTCCGAGGCTGCGACCCCGATCGAAGATCTGTGCCGCGCCTGGGAAGTCTACCAGCCGCAGATGGCGGCCTATGTGCAGCGTGCCCGCGACCCGCGCGAGGCGCCCGCTTACGGTGTGCCCGGCGACGAATAGGCTTTCGCCGCAGGCCGCCCGCAGCTAAGTCTGGCGCATGGCGCTGCGCTATACACTTCGTCAGCTGGAATACCTGGTCGCCGTCGGCGAGACCGGCTCGATTGCCGCCGCGTCCGAGCGGGTGAATGTCTCCTCGCCCTCGATCTCGGCCGCCATCGCACAGCTCGAGCAGGAATTCGGCCTGCAGATGTTCATCCGCCGCCATGC
>JBATAV010000411.1:0-2599 GCA_049662025.1 Paracoccaceae bacterium
TCGTAGCGGTGCTGCCTCGGGCACCCGGCGCGGCAGGGCCATCGCGGCACTCAGCGCCATCGCCCCGGCCAGCATCGCCGCATTCAGGCCAAACGGCAACGCCACCGCAACCCCGATCAACAACCCCGCCAGCGGCGGCCCCAGAAACTGGCCCGCCACCTGCTCGGTCGACCACAGCAGGCCATTGGCGTCTTCCAACTGGTCGCCCGACTACCCGGGGCAGCTGCGTTTGCGCTGTGTTGTCGCGCAAGACCTCGGCACTGCCCAGCACGAACCACGGCAACTGCCGCGCCATCGCCACCACACCAATCAGCAACGGATCGCGGGTCAAAAGCGTGGCCGGCCAGGGCAGCGCCACCAGCATCACCCCATCGCCCAGATTGGTGCAGCCTGCCCCCGCAAGAAGCAGACGGAAATCGCGGTTGCGGAACAGGGCACGGGCCGACATGGCGGCACGGTGTCGCCGCCGCAGCGTGCCGTCAAGCGGCTGCAATCGCGGGTTGTGGCGGAAAAGCCATGGCGGCGGGTCTTTTGCGGCAAGCCGTTTCTCGGGCGCAGGATTCCGTGGTATGTAATCGGCACCTCCCTGTTGGACTTGCCCGGCATCTTGTCCGGGCTTTCTTTTTTTCGGCCGGTTGCGGCGCCTGCCGCCGCGCCCTAATCTGCACCCCGCGCGCCAGCAGGAGATGCCGATGCCCTTCACCCTTGCCACCTGGAACATCAACTCGGTCCGCCTGCGCGAAGGACTGGTCGCCAGGCTGCTGGCCGAAGAAGCGCCGGATGTGTTGTGCCTGCAGGAGTGCAAGAGCCCGGTGGACAAGATTCCGACCGAGGGGTTTGCTGCGCTTGGCTACCGTTACATGGTGGCGCGGGGGCAGAAGGGCTACAACGGCGTGGCGATCCTGTCGAAGCTGCCGTTGCAGGATGCGGGTGACCGGGACTTTGCCCGCATGGGCCATGCCCGGCATGTGGCGGCGCGGCTGGAGAATGGCGTTGTGATCCACAACTGCTATGTGCCCGCC
Organism: Paracoccaceae bacterium; assembly: GCA_049662025.1. Taxonomy (GTDB): domain Bacteria; phylum Pseudomonadota; class Alphaproteobacteria; order Rhodobacterales; family Rhodobacteraceae; genus Pseudogemmobacter. The sequence goes on from JBATAV010000411.1 coordinate 1,023, forward strand.
GGGGGCGACATTCCCGACCGCGCGCAGAACGAGAAATTCGGCCAGAAGCTGGACTACCTGACCGACATGCGCGATGCCTTTCGCGCCGATCGGCCGGCCCGGGCGATTCTGGTGGGCGATCTGAACATTGCCCCGCGCGAGGATGATGTGTGGAACCACAAGGCGCTGTTGAAGATTGTCAGCCATACGCCGGTGGAGGTGGAGCATCTTGCAGCCACCCAAGAGGCGGGAGGATGGGTGGACATCACCCGGCAGGACCTGCCGCAGGGGCCGCTTTTCAGCTGGTGGAGCTATCGCGCGCCGGATTGGGATGCCGCCGACAAGGGGCGGAGGCTGGATCACGTCTGGGCCACACCCGACATTTCCGGTGCCGCACACGGCAGCCGCATCCTGCGCGCGGCGCGGGGATGGGAGCAGCCCAGCGACCACGCACCGGTCTTTGCCAGCTTCGATCTGTAAGGGCCGCAGGCGGCTGGCCCGCCGCAAGGGCCACCCCGTCGTCGCCACGCAGGGTGCGGGTCATGTCGGCGTTGGACGCCCTCGGCTTGCCGCGGTTGACGAAGGCCGAGATCTTGCCCTTGGACGGGCCACTGCGCGCTTGCCGATGCGGACGGTTCCGCCTTCGGTCAGGCCGGTGCCGACGGACAGTGGTGTGCCGATACTTTCGTTGCGAGGGCGCATGAGGCAAGTATGAGGGGAGAGACGAGCAGGTGGCGGCGGGCATCAGGTCAGCCGCCTGACATCAGCGCCTTCAGAACGGCCTGCGCCTCCGGCCCGTCCCAGGCGGCATCGCCGATCAGGCGGCCGACTTCCTGGCCGTCGGGGTTCAGGATCACCGTCACCGGCAGCCCGGCGATGCCCATCTGCCGCGACAGCACGGATTTGGGGTCGCGCAGGGTGGTCAGATGGGTGATCGCCGCTTCCTCCCAGAACCGGGTGATGGCCTCGGGCGCATTGCGCCCCGTCGCCACGGGCACCACGGCGATGTCGGGCATGGCCTGTTGCAGCCGGTCCAGCGCGGGCATTTCCGACCGGCAGGGCGCGCACCAGGTGGCCCAGAAGTTCACCACCACCCATTTGCCGCGATGGTCAGCCAGGCTGGCCTCGGCATCCTCAAGAGTGACAAGGGTGGCTTCGGGCAGCGGCTGCGGGTCCGAAAGGGTCAGTTTGGCCATGTCGCCGGTCAAAAGGGTGGAAAGGTCATCGGCCAGCGCCGGATTTGCACCAAGCGCAAGGCCCGTATAAAGAACTGCCAGAAGTTTCCGCACCCTGTTTCCTTCCCGAAAGCCGCAGCCATGACCGCATCCGACAAGACCAAAGCCGCCAACCAGATGTGGGGCGGGCGTTTCGCCGAAGGGCCGGACGCGATCATGCAGGCGATCAACGCCTCGATCGGGTTCGACAGACGGCTTTACGCGCAGGATATTGCCGGGTCGCGCGCCCATGCCGCCATGTTGGCGGCGACGGGCATCCTTACGGATAGCGATGCGCAGGCAATCGGGGAAGGCCTGCTCACGGTGTTGTCAGAGATCGAGGCGGGATCGTTTCAGTTTCGGGTCGAGCTGGAGGATATTCAC
>JBATAV010000412.1:0-5813 GCA_049662025.1 Paracoccaceae bacterium
GCTGCACACCGTGCCGCAGCCGGGCCTTGGCGGTCGGCGCGGGTTTCAGCCGCGCGGGCGGGCCTTGGGCGGGTCATCGGCGATCAACGCCATGCTTTATGTGCGTGGCCACCCGTCGGACTACGACGATTGGGCCAATGCCGGCGCCGACGGCTGGGATTGGCAATCGGTCCTGCCCTGGTTCCTGAAGGCCGAGGGCAACGCCCGCGGCGCATCCGCCCTGCACGGCGCCGAGGGCCCGTTGCAGGTGGGCGACCAGCGCTTTCCCCGCGCGATTTCCCGCGCTTTCGTGCAGGCCGCAGGGGCATGTCAGATCCCCGAGAATCCCGATTTCAACGGCCCCGAACAGGACGGCGCCGGGCTGTATCAGGTGACGCAGTTCCACGCCGGCCCGCGCAAGGGCGAACGTTGCTCGGCTGCGGCGGCGTATCTGCACCCGGCGCTGACCCGCCCGAACCTGACCGTGCTGACCCGCACCCGCGCCCTGCGGGTAACGCTGGATCAAGGCCGCGCCACCGGGTTGATGGTGCGCCGAAAGGGCTGTGAGATCGATCTGCGCGCCAGACGCGAGGTGATCGTCAGCCTCGGCACCTTCGGGTCCCCGCAATTGCTGCTGCTCTCCGGCATCGGCCCCGAGGAGGAGTTGCGCGCCCATGGCATCGCCCCCGCCCACATCCTGCCCGGCGTCGGCGCCAACCTGCAGGACCATCTGGATTACACCATCAGCCACACCTCGCCCCGCCGTGATGTGGTGGGGCTGAACCCGCGCGGGCTGATGCGGCTGTTGAAAGCGGGGTTGCGGTGGCGCAAGTCCGGCGAAGGGCTCTTCGCCTCGCCGATGGCCGAAGGTGGCGCCTTCCTGCGCTCGGACCCCGCGCTGACCCGCCCCGATCTGCAGGTGCATTTCGTCATCGGCATTGTCGATCAGCACATGCGCAAGCTGCATCTGGCCGACGGTTGGTCGGCGCATGTCTGCGCCCTGCGCCCGCACAGCCGGGGAACTGTCGGCCTGACCTCGTCCAACCCCTTGGCCCCGCCGCGCATCGACCCCGGCTTTCTGTCCGACCCCCGCGATCTGGAAACGCTGAAACGCGGCGCGCGGGCGCTGGAGACCATCCTCTCCGCCGCGCCCCTCGCCCCGTGGCGCGGCCGCAGGCTTTACCCTCACGACGGCAGCGATGCAGCGCTGGAGTCCGACATCCGCGCCCGCGCCGATACGATCTACCACCCCGTCGGCACCTGCCGGATGGGGCAAGACGACATGGCCGTGACCGACCCGGCAGCCCGTGTTCACGGGCTCAAAGGCCTGCGCGTGGCCGATGCCAGCGTGATTCCGCTGCTTGGTGGCGGCAATACCAACGCCCCCACCATCATGATCGCCGAACGCATCGCCGACCAGATCCGCCGGGGCGGCTAGCGCCTACTTCCGTGGCTTGCCCGTCCACGTCCCCAGCCAGCCGGTGAACCGCCCCCAGACGCCCTTCACCTCGGCCGTCGCCGCATCGGCGCGGGCATCCACAGAGTCCCAGGCCTCACCGGCCTTGTCCATCGCCGGGTCCACCATCCGCTCGCGGAACTGCAACCACATCCGCCGGATCATCAGGATCACGAAGGCCATGAAGCCCAGAATGATGATGTTCACCCATGGGATGATCATCACATTCGGCCCGTCAACCTGCTTCATCCCGACCGCGTTCGGAAAGATGGTGAACAGCTTGTTCCGCCAGCCATAATGGGTCACCGAAACCCATATCTGCTTGTCCGGGGTCGAAGTCAGCTCCTTGGCCTGGGTCTGCAACCCGAAGGTGTCCACCTTGAAATACGGCGGCCAGCCCCAGCCCGTATCTTCGTTGCGGTATTCCATGGTCTTGCCGTTTTCATAGACGGCATTGATGAAGAAGACGTCCCGGCTGGTGCTGTTGGCCATGCCGACATCCGCCCGGCTCCAGAACAGAGAGTTGTCACCCACTTCCACCCGGCGATTGTCGGTGCCGACGATCCGCACGATGTCATGCTGCGGCAAGGTATAGTGGAGAAAGGCGATCAGCAGTGCCGAAACAAGCGTCCAGAAGCTCCATTTCACATAGCGCATCTTCGCCTCACATATAGTTTACGATGTAGAAGGCGGCCGTAAAGACCACCATCGGAATGATATAGATAAGCCACATCAGCTTCTTTTTAAGCCCATGCTCATAGGCTTTCATGCCGTCCTCGATCCAGGTCTCACGGTCGCCCTCCAGCCCGTCGGACGCCCAGCGCTTTTCCAGCTTTTCGCGCCGGACCGAACGGGAGTAGATCCCGACGACGAAATACACCACCGTCAGCCCGATCAGGGCGACCACGCCCAGCCTCAACCACCCCAGGATCATTCCCGCCCCTTTGTCTGTCCCCATGGCCCGGCAACACCGCCGCCGCCCCATGGCCCCACCACATCGCGCAAGTCGGGCGTGGGCTTCGGCCCCCGCACCATCTCTGGCCGCGACAATTCATCCATCTTCGGCTCTGGCCCGAACAATGCCTCACGCGCGCCCTCGCGGTCCACCTGATACTCGCGTGCCAGGAAATCGGCGACATAGGTCTGCTTGGCCTCGGACCATTGGGCATAGGCCTCGTAGAACCGCTCCTTGTGGGTGATGAACAGCTGCCGCACATCCATCGGCGCCAGTTCCGCAAGCAGCATGTTGGCCAGATCGCGGTCTTTTCCGGCCTTGGCCCGCAGGGTGTAGAAATACGCCGGATGCTCGCTCGAGATCTTCGGCCAGGGCCCGCCGCCCTCCACCCAGGCCAGCATCGACGCCAGCCCGGTAAACTCATCGGGCAGCGCCGACCCCAGCCGGTAGGCCACCTTGCGCAACTCGGTCCGCCGGCCGTCGCCCACCGCAATGCCCAGTGCATCCGCCGCATCGACCAGGATGAAATCCATCTTCTGCCGCAGGATCGCGCCCGCATCGGTGCCGCGCGCCTGCACGATCGGCTCGACCAGCTGGTTGCGGTCCAGCCAGTCGGCAATCTGGTTGCGGTGGGTGAAGTCCATCACCTGCGCAATCGGCACCTTGCCCAGCGAGGCCCAGCCGAGGCTGGAAATCGCCGCCGGATATTTCACATCGCGGAACACATAGATGCCGCCGAAAAAGCTGGTCCAGAAATTGCCGGTCTCGAAGGTCATCGCCGGCAGGTTGATCGGCACCCGCGTCACATCGCCGGTCTTCTTGGCCAGCCCGATCATCTCGACAATCAGCGCCTGATCCTGCCAGCCGTCCGGTTCACGCCGGAACCGCTCGATCAGCGCGGCCAGCTTGCCCGCATCCGCCACGCTGCCGGCCACGGTATCGGCCTCCACCGTCACCTGGCGCATGTCGAACAGCTTGGCCGGCGTGTCCACCGCATAGACCGAGCCCTGCACCTCCCCCGCCACCGCATCCCGCGCGGTCAGCGCAAACAACTGCGCCTCGTTCTTGTCGATGAACTCGGTCAGGATGCCCCGGCTGGTCGAGAACTTGATATTCAACAACGGCGCCGCTTTCTGCGCTGTGGTCAGCAGGATGAACTGCCGGTTCGCCCCGTTGGGGTTCAGATACAACGGATCGCCCAATTCATCGCCGATCTCGGGGGAATACCCCGAGAGGTCGATATGGAAATCCTTCAGCTTGGTGGTCTTGCCGCAAAGATGCTTCATCGCGCGGTTATACCGGTCAATCAGTTGCGGCGAGGACACCTCTACGAGGTTCCCGAACATGAGACCTTTGGCGATGAGGCGTTTCATAAGTTCGGTCTTTCTGGTGGGGGAACTGCAGCGCACTGGCTCAGAGAGGTCATCGGCTACCCCATTTGGTACGCACCATCTCAGCGATAATTCCAGTTATCAGGAGCGGCGCGCCAAGCAAAAGCCCCAACAGGGCGAATGATGCCGCTACTTCTGCCGGTGTATCGGAAGCATGGCAATTGCCGTTCAGGTGGAAATTCGCGGGAATGAGCGCCGAGGAATGACAAACCATCAAAAGCCCACCCAATCCAGAAAGAAAACCTATGGCCAGAAGACCGGCAAGTAAGACAACAAGATAATTGGCGGACCGCTTCCTCACTCCTTCCCCTCCAGATACCGCCGTTTTGCCTCTTCCATCCGCTGCATGTCCCGCACGGCATTCTCAATCGCCACCTCATCCGACTTGTCGGCATAGCGGAACTCGGAATCGGCGTAACGGTTCACTTCCTGGATCACCATCTCAACCGTGATCGGGGTGGTCAGGCCTTTGATCATCTCCAGCTTTTCGTCATAGCCCTTGAACAGGAACAGATCGGGGTTCTCCATCCACTCATCGGGCAATTCGAAGTCCATCGCCCGCACCTTCACCGCATCGGTGATGTTCTTCACCGCGCGGCCGGTGAACCGTTCATCCGCCTGCTGGATGGCCTTCAGATAGGCGCCCAGCTTGGTGATGGTGTCCAGCGGGCCGATCTCTTTCGCCACCCGGTCCCAGACCTTCACCAGCCCCTCTTCATGCGGCCGGGAATAGCCCTCATACCCCGCCGCCACCGCCTTCTTGATCTCCTGAGACGCAAACAACTCATGCGCCCCCACCGGAATCGCATGGTTCTTGCCCAGCAGCAGCGCCAGAATGTCGATGTAATCCTCGCGGCTTTGCGGCCCGTCGACCAGAAACCGCGCCCCGGCCCGCTGGCGCAGGGCATCGTCGACGTTCTCGGGGTAGTTCGAGAACATCCCGAAGGTGCAATTGCCCCGCACCACCGTGCCCGCCCCGGCAAAGGCCTGCATGAACACCGCCGTCACCTCTTGCTGCCCCGCCGAGGATTGCCTGTCGCCGCGCTTGCCCGCCACCTGATCAATGTCGTCAATGGTGCCAAAGCCGATCACCGAAGGGTCCAGCACCGCGTCGATAAACGCCTTGGCGTTCTGCCCCGACTTGCCCTGATAGCTGTCGATCTGGTCGATGGAAAAGTTCTGGTAGCGGAACGGGTAGCCCGCCGCCTTGCAATAGCCGTCCAGCAAGCCCGCCATCATCTGGATCAAGGTGGTCTTGCCGGTGCCCGGCTTGCCATCGCCCATGAAGGTGAAGATGAAGCCACCGAGTTCGGCAAACGGGTTCAGCCGGCGGTCGAAGTCATAGGCCATCAGCATCTTGGCCAGCTTCATCGACTGATATTTGGCAATGTGGTTGCCCACCACTTCATGCGGCGACTTGAAGGCCATGACCAGCGCGCCGCCCTTGGAGGCCTTCGCGGGTTTGAAGCCCGACAGCGTCAGCCCATCCGCCTCCACCTTCCAGCTGCCAGAGGTGAAGACTGATACCCGCGCGCCATTCTCGGAGCGGATCGCCACCTTCTTCATCAACGCCTCGGCAAAGGCCGAAATCACCGAGACCAGCCGCGCGTCGTCATGGGCCAGCGCGCCGATGTCCTGATCCAGCTCCCACAACGCCCCCTGCAAGGCCAAAGGCGCGTTGTCGGTCAGCACCTCTTCAACTTCGCCAATCTCCACCGTCGCAGGGCCGACATGCGGCGCGATCAGAAAGGCCAGCGCATTGCCAAAGGTGAACAGCACCACCAAGGCCTCGGCCTGCAACAACTCGCCAAACTCGGCGCGCTTGGCCTCGGGCACCCGGCCCTCAAGGTTGGCCCGCTTCAACTCGGCCAGCCCCGATTGCGCCGCGAAAGTCTCGCCCATCGCCAAGGCAATCGCCAAAGCGCGGCGCAATGCGGTCAGACAAGCCGCCTGCCCCGGCGACAACAGCCCGTCGCCCAACCCCTCGACCCGCTCGGCAATCCGCACGCCACCGGGCCGCGAGGCCACCGGC
>JBATAV010000413.1:0-6433 GCA_049662025.1 Paracoccaceae bacterium
CTGTGGCCCACGTCGCACGCCAAGCTGGCTGATCTGGTGAAGGATCTCCCAAAGGAAGTCGTCGCTGAGACAGCGATCAATGAGACCAATTTCCTGATTGCTGCGATGCACGAAATGTGAGTGTTCGCAATTCTTCACGCCGAAGATGCGGAGGGCAACGTGATGGTTGATGACATCGAGCCGCCTTTCCAAGTGTGGCAGGGCTTCCGCCACACTTGGACCTACAACCATCGTCTGAACCGGCTCGGCGACTGGTTGAGCGCCGAAAAGCGTGAGGGTGACACGCTGGAAATCGCTCTCGGGCATTCTGCGGCCTCGGGATCCGGAAGGGACGAGGCGAGCTTCCGCGGGTCCTACGCAGCGATACGTGCAGCCGGCGTGCGGTACAGGCAGTTCCGGCAAACGATCGCCATCAGGTCAAGCGAGCAGGAGAGTCAGACTTTTCAGCGCGAAATCCGGATCGGGCCGGAGGATGGAATTGCGACCGATTGCGATACCTTCGCTGCCGTGCTGGCCGGCTTTGACCTTTTGTCCGAGAAGGATGCCGACAAGCTGATCAGCTTCCATCTGGCGACCACGGTTCCGCGCCGCGACGCGCGGACCGGCGAAATCGTCTTCAGCATTCTCGGTGCGCTCAACGTCGATTGTGACAGCCTGGAATGCGACAACTACCAGACAACAGGCGGGATGATCGCCGCGATTATCGCCGGAACCATCGGGGGCGCGAACATTGGCGGTCTGCCGGGCGCGGCTGCCGGTGGGGTCATTGGCGGCGTCTTCGGCGACCTCTTCGCAAAGTTAAACGTCACAACGAACTACACGCTCGAGGTCCGGTTCGCCTTGATCGCAGGGAGGACCGACATGTTTCGCGCTAGCCCACGCGCTACCCAGAACACCTATTCTTGGGATACCAAACAGGTCGTCACTCGCCTGAGCAATGGCGTCGTCCGCCTGGAACTTCAAGGCGATGACGGTCCGCGATGGAGCAACGCCGTGCCTGCGATCACGCAGTTATCGCTTGAGGTGACAAGAAGGCGTGGGGTCTTCCGGCTAGACACGGCCATGCACCTGCTGGAATGGGACGTTGCGGTCGTGCCGGTCAATTCCGACGGGCAGAGCTGCACTGCGGACGCCGAATTATTCTTTCGCAACTGGTGCCTCGAGTCATCGGAATTTCTGGACAAGAAGATCGACCCCCCCATCATCGGCGGCATCGACTGGCTGGACGATCAGGTCGAGGGGATGTTTTCTCACCGAGACGCGGGCTCCGCATCCATCGCTGTCGGCCTCACGCTGTTGCAGTTCGCCGAGGCCGCGGTCGAGGATCATGGCAACTGGGAAGGTAGCCTGATCTGGGCTGGCGGAGGCGCCAGCGCCGCCTCGCCCGACGCCGTTCGCGCTGCCACGCGAACCACTGTCCTCGCGTTGTCTGAATTAGCCACTCCGCCACCAGCGGACGACACTGTCCACCGGATTGCGGTTGAACACGGAATCTGAAAACAGAAAAGGAGGAAACAATGGCCAAGCGCCCCATGTCCGGTTCCACCGGCAAAGAACGGATGGCGACGAGGGGAGGGGCCGTCGGCGTCGGCGTCAAGGCTCCGGCGGCCAGGACCGTCGCAGCCGGTGGACTATCGCCCAGTACGACGGTGCCCGTGACAGGCGCAGCCGCCGGCGCGGCTACCATCGCGGCGACTGGCGGCGGTCCAGACGATACCCGCGGCCGGGTGGCCGGTTACACTGTCGGTCGGCAAGGGCTGGTCGTGAAACTTGATTGCAGCGCCATTTATCGCCTCGCTTTTTCGGTCGGCGCGGACGAGCCGCATTTCCGCTCTGCCGTCTCGATGACGATGATCGCGCTCAACAATCGGGTCAATCCGGCAACGCAGTCCAACCCGGGCTACGATCAGCAGTATCTATGGGTGCGGCTGGAGAGCGGCACCAAAAGCCAGAAGATCCGGCCGGCGTTGGTGGTCGCGATGAGCAACAGCACAGACAACGACCCGTTCGACATCGACGGCTTCGTCTTCAATCCAAACCTCTGACTCCGGTCGCACACTTGGGTGGGCGGTCGGCGAACGTCGCGTTGTAATTGGTTCTGCGAGCCCGGGCGGCGGAAGGATTTTGACCTGCTCCCCTGAGAGTCCTCGTTTATGAGTTAGAGCATGTTGCGCTTTTTCCGATTCAGGATTCCCACGGGTCCCGATTTCTGCTTCCCTTTCTGGATGGCAGATGGGGGTCAGTGATGGGCAATCCATATCCTATGGCGCTTCGGTCGCGAGTGGTTGGGTTTGTAGAAGAAGGACATTTGTTGATTTTCACCCAGAACTGAGCCGGTTAGGCGCATAATTTTCACTGAGAACTGAGCCATGTGAACCTTTCCTCGAAGCGGTGAGCGGCGGGGGCAACGGAGTGATCCACATGGGACTATTGAATATCATCAGACGGATGCATTTGCGGCAGAAGCTGTCGATCCGCGAGATCGCACGGCTTACGGGGGTATCCCGGAATACCGTGACCAAGCATCTGGCGGCGAACACCATCGAGCCAAAATTCGCGACGCCGGACCGACAAAGTAAGATTGATCCTTTTGCCGAGAAGCTGGCGGGCTGGCTGAAGACCGAAGCCGGCAAGTCGCGCAAAGAGCGGCGCACAGTGAAGCAGTTGCATGCCGATCTCGTGACGCTTGGCTTTACCGGTTCCTATGCTCGGGTGGCAGCATTCGCACGACGGTGGAAGGCGGATCGGCAGCGCGAACAGCAGACGACGGGGCGCGGGACCTTTGTGCCGCTGCATTTTGACCCCGGCGATGCCTTCCAGTTCGACTGGAGCGAGGACTTTGCGGTGCTGGGCGGCGAGCGCGCGAAGCTGCAGATGGCGCATATCAAGCTGGCACACAGCCGGGCCTTCTTGCTGCGCGCCTATCCGTTGCAGACCCATGAGATGCTGTTCGATGCCCATTGGCACGCGTTCCGGGTCTTTGGCGGCGTTCCAGGACGCGGGATCTACGATAACATGAAGACGGCGGTGGATCGTGTCGGCCGGGGCAAGGAGCGGCAGATCAACATGCGCTTCCTCGCCATGACGAACCACTATGTCTATGAGCCGGAGTTCTGCAATCCCGCCGCGGGTTGGGAGAAGGGTCAGGTCGAGAAGAACGTCCGGGATGCCCGACACCAGTTGCTGCAAGGGATGCCGGACTTTCCCGACCTTGCCGCGCTGAACGCCTGGCTGGAACAGCGTTGCCTAGAACTATGGCGGCAGACGGCTCATGGCAGGCTGGCAGGCACGATTGCCGATGTCTGGTGCGAGGAGCAGGCGGCCCTGATGCCATTGCCAGTGGCCTTTGACGGCTTCGTTGAGTTGAGCAAGCGCGTCTCGCCCACATGTCTGATCAGCTTCGAGCGTAATCGCTACAGCGTTCCGGCATCATTCGCCAATCGCCCTGTCAGCCTTCGGATCTATCCAGACCGATTGGTTGTGGCGGCCGAAGGCAACATCCTGTGCGAACATATGCGCGTGATCCAGCGCAGTCACCACCTTCCACCGAAGACGATTTACGACTGGCGGCACTATCTGGCCGTCGTGCAAAGGAAGCCGGGTGCGCTTCGGAATGGGGCGCCATTCCTCGAATTACCACCTGCGTTCAGACAGTTGCAGGACCACATGCTGCGCAAGCCCGGCGGCGATCGCGAGATGGTCGATATCCTTGCCCTCGTCTTGCACCACGATGAACAAGCCGTTCTCACCGCGGTGGAGCTGGCACTAACCGAGGGCGTGCCCACCAAGACCCATGTGTTGAACCTGTTGCACCGCCTGATCGACGGCAAGGTGGTGGGCGGTCCCCCATTGGACACGCCGCAAGCACTGGCCCTGCACCGCGAGCCCAAGGCCAATGTCGAGCGCTATGACGGCCAGCGCGCCCAGATTGCAGGAGGCCACCATGCGTCATGATCCCGCCGCCGGCGCCATCGTCATCATGCTCCGCAGTCTGAAGATGTATGGTATGGCGCAGGCCGTCACTGACCTGATCGAGCAGGGGGCACCGGCTTTTGAAGCCGCCATCCCGATGCTGTCGCAACTGCTGAAGGCCGAACTGGCTGAACGGGAGGTGCGGTCCATCTCCTATCACATGAAGTCGGCCCGCTTCCCGGCCTATAAGGATCTGTCCAGCTTCGACTTCGCCGCCAGCGAGATCAACGAGGCCACTGTCAGGACCCTGCACCGCTGTGAGTTCATGGATGGCGCCCAGAACGTGGTCCTGATCGGCGGTCCGGGCACCGGCAAGACCCATGTCGCAACAGCCCTCGGCATCCAGGCCATCGAACATCACCGCAGGAAGGTCCGCTTCTTCTCCACCATCGAACTGGTCAACGCCCTTGAACAGGAAAAGGCCAAAGGCAAGGCTGGGCAGATCGCAGAAGGCCTGACCAAGCTCGATCTCGTGATCCTGGACGAGTTGGGTTACCTGCCCTTCAGCGCCTCGGGCGGGGCTTTGCTGTTCCATCTGCTGAGCAAGCTTTACGAACGCACCAGCGTCATCATCACAACCAACCTGAGCTTCAGCGAATGGGCCAGTGTCTTCGGCGACGCAAAGATGACCACGGCCTTGCTCGACCGCCTCACCCACCGATGCCACATCCTGGAAACCGGAAACGACAGCTTCCGCTTCAAGGCCAGCTCAGCTGCCGCATCTGCCGCAAAGAAAAAGAAGGAGATATCACAGATATTGACCCCAGCATGAACCGAAATCCATAATCAGAGGTGGCTCACTTCTCGGTGAAAAAACCGGCTCAGTTCTGGGTGAAAATCAACAACCATCGGTCATCCTGAAACCCCGCTTTGTCAGATCTTCGTCTGTTTGATGCCGCTCACTAGACTCTTTGGAAATCACGGGTTTGGAGCGCCATTGACGCTGAGAACTCTCCTCCATCAAAGAAACCCGTGGCCTCCTCTTTAGAAATATGTCACTTTAAGCGCTATGGACGCTGCACGGTCACAAAATCTGAAGAAGCTGCTTGATGCCGTACCCGCCGGGTATCTGGTCGATGCCGCTTGGCTCGTCTCGCAAGGCATCGCCTATGAGAGTTTTCGAGACTATGTGAAACGCGGCTGGCTGGAGCGTATCACGCGCGGAGTCTTCCGCCGGCCGACCCCAAACAGCACGCCGTCCAACAGCATCGACTGGAAGACCTGCATACTGTCCATGCAGCACATCATGGGCCATGATCTGCACGTCGGCGGCACGACGGCGCTTGGTGAACAGGGACATGCCCATTATCTCCGCCTAGGGGAAAGCGCTCCGGTCTGGGTCTATGGGGACAATGTCCCGAACTGGCTGGTCAAACTGCCGACGGATGCCCCGATCAATGTCCGATCCCGTTCCTTGTTCACAGATACAAAGCTGGGCGTGACCATAGGCAACAAGACGGGCCTGCCATGGGACTGGGGTCTTACCCTGTCGACGCCAGAGCGCGCGATCCTGGAAGCAATGGACGAACTGCCCGACCATGAAAGTTTTCACACGCTCGACATGGTCTTCGAGAGCCTGACAACTCTGCGTCCAAGACTGATTTCGGACCTCCTGCAGGCGTGCCGGAAGATCAAGGTCAAGCGCCTGTTCTTCGTCTTCGCCGACCGCCACGATCATCCTTGGCGCAAGCGGATCGACCCAAAAGCATTCGACCTCGGAAGCGGCGACCGGGCCCTGGCCCAAGGTGGCAGGATCCATCCGCGCTACCGGATTATGGTGCCGCAAGACTTCGTGAAACCGGAGGCCGAAAGTGGCGCGTGAGACCTATGAAGCCCAGGTTGCGCTCCTCGTGCGCGTCCTGCCCCATGTCGCGGGCGAAAGCGTCTTTGCGCTCAAGGGCGGGACGGCCATCAACCTGTTTTACCGCGACCTGCCGCGGTTGTCGGTCGATATTGACCTGACTTACCTGCCCATCAAGGAACGCGCTGAGAGCCTGGACGAGATCAACGCCGCGATGGACCGCATCGCGGCCTCCATCGAGACCGGCATTCGCGGCGCGAAATCTCAGCGCATCCAAGGCGGCGGTGGCGGAGCCACACGCCTTCTGGCTCGTCTCGACAATGCCGAGATCAAGATCGAAACCTCGCCCGTGACCCGGGGCGTCGTCCACGAGCCGGAGATCCGGACCATCTCGGCCGTCGTGGAAGATGCCTATGGCTATGCCGAAATGCAGGTCGTCTCGTTCGAGGACCTATTTGCTGGCAAGCTGCACGCCGCCTTGGACAGGCAGCATCCCCGGGATCTCTACGACGTCACGCTCCTTTACGAAAACGAGGGCCTGACGCAGGACCTCTTCCAGACCTTCCTGATCTACGTCGCCAGTTCGCCGCGCCCGGCGCATGAGCTGCTCGATCCGAACCTGATCGATCTCGGGCAACCCTACGCGCGGGAGTTCGAGGG
>JBATAV010000414.1:0-1928 GCA_049662025.1 Paracoccaceae bacterium
AGGAAGGCGATGAACACGATGCCTCCGCCGATGATCGGCACCAGCCCCAGCCCACCAGCGCGCGCCGTGCCTTGCGGTTTTCGCAACCCCTCGATCCGCCCGTCCCGCTCCCACGTTGCGGCGGCGAAGACCAGCGCCACCGCCGCCATCGTGCCCATCACCCACCCCGGCGCCCAGGCCCAGCCACGCAATACCCCCGTGCCCAGCGCGGCGCCCGCATAGCCAAAGGAATAGGCGGCATGGCAGAGATTCATCAGATGCAGGCCCCGGTCATGCTCGATCTGCGCGGTGCGGGCGTTCATCAACACGTCGGTCAACCCGGTTCCTGCACCGCAAGCCATCATCGCCAGCGGAAACAGCACCAGCGAGGCCGTCTGCCCCGGCAGGAGGAAAGTCAGCGCCATCAGCCCCGCCGATACCGGCAGGGCAACGCGCCCCAGCCCTGCCCCGATCGATGGTGCCAACAGCATCGCAGTCACCGCCGCGATCGGGGTAAACAGGATCAGAAAGCCAAGCCGCGCCTCGTCCACCGCCAGCATCAGCTTCAGATCCGGCAATACGGCAGCAAACGTGCCCCACAGCACCCCCATGGCGGCAAAGGCCGCCACCGCCGGTCGCGCGACGCGAAGGGTCGAAAGGAAGGGCATGGAAAACTCCGCTTGCCCCCGCGACCTAGCCCGCCCCGCCCCGCCCGTCCATCCCAACCGCGACACCGCAGGTCGGCGGAACGGCGCAGGCTCTTGCCTGCTTTCACCGCCTTGGCTGGCGCCAAGGGGGCGCTGCCCCCCGCCTTCGGCTCCCCCCGGGAGTATTTGGGCCAAGATGAAGGCACTGGTACCTGTTTGCCTTCATCTTGGCCCAAATACTCAGAATCCGGCAGCCCCGCCTGGTGCACCGGGCGCAAGGGAAAGTGCCAGGCCGGGGACAGGCAGGCAAAAATGGCTTGCGCCTGCCAGGGCGCGCATTTGCCTTGCCGCCGATTTCCTCTTTCCCTGCCGTGCGATCCCCGCTATAGGCCCCCGGTCGCGCCATGCACCCTTGGAGGATGGCGGACGTATATAGGAGAATACCAATGGCTCGCGAGATCCCGGATCTTCAGGCCGTGGTGCGGACGGGGACAGGCAAGGGGGCCGCCCGTCAAGCCCGAAGAGAGGGCTACGTACCCGGCATCATCTATGGCGACGGCAAAGAGCCGACGCCAATCAACCTGAACTACAACTACCTTCTGAAGCGTCTGCGTCAGGGCCGCTTCCTGCAGACGCTGTTCAACCTCAAGGTCGAAGGCCAACCCGACAGCCATGTGATCTGCCGTAGCGTTCAGCGCGACGTGGTCAGGGATCTGCCGACCCATGTCGACTTCATGCGCATCCACGGCGAATCGCGGATCAGCCTCTATATCCACGTCGACTTCGTGAACCTCGACAAGGCCCCCGGCATCAAGCGCGGCGGCACCCTGACCGTCATGCGTTCTGAAATCGAGCTTGAGGTGATGGCGGGTGACATTCCCGACCACATCACCGTGGACCTGACCGGCAAGGAGATCGGCGATGTGATCCACATCAACGACGTCGAACTGCCCGCCGGCACCAAGGCCACGATCCACCGCAACTTCGCGGTGGCCAATCTCGCGGCGCCTTCGGGTCTCAAGGCCTCGGATGATGACGCCGAAGCCGAAACCGTAGCCGAAGCTTAAGCACCGGCTGGTCAGATCTGGAACCGGGGGGCCGTCGCGCCCCCCGTTTTCATTGCGGCCCAAGGCCCTCGATCCGTTCGAACACCACGGTCGCGCCCTTCGATCCCTGCGGAGTGAAGGCGAATCCTTCCGCCGACAGCGCGTCGAACAGCCGTTTCGTGCCGCCAAGGCCATAGGTCGCGGGGTGGATCTCGGTCACAATCAGCCGCACCCCCGGCAGGGCCTGGGCCAGCAC
>JBATAV010000415.1:0-1776 GCA_049662025.1 Paracoccaceae bacterium
GCCTGTGAAGACGCCGCAGAGAGCGCCGTTGTCGACGACATTGCCGCAATGCGGGGCCTGGCCGAGGCGGTTCTGGCCGACCTGACGGGCGGGCCGGAACTGCTGGTCGATGGCGCATCGGCCCACGATCTGGCCTGGCGCGACTGGCTGGACCCGGCACCGGATGAGGTGATCGAGGGCGGCTTTGAGGCGCAGGGCGTGATAGAGGCGATCGAAGTGTTGCTGTCGCCACGGGTCGATCTGGCCGGGGCAGGGCACATGATGGTGGAGCCCACCCGTGCGCTGGTGGCAGTGGATGTGAACACCGGGGCCGATACCTCGCCCGCCGCCAGCCTGAAGGCCAATGTGGCGGCGGCGCGGGAATTGCCGCGGCAGTTGCGGTTGCGCGGGCTGGGCGGGCAGGTGGTGATCGACTTTGCGCCCATTCCGAAACGCGACCGGCATATCCTGGATCAGGTGATGAAGGCAGCCTGGAAGGCCGAGGGCGAGGCGACCCTTGCGGGCTGGACCACGCTGGGTCTTTTCGAGATGACCCGCCGTCGTGACCGGCTGGCCTTGCGGGATCTGATGGCATGAGTTGCCCGATTTGCGGCAAGCCTGCGGTGGCTGCGTATCGCCCGTTCTGTTCGCGCCGCTGCGCCGATGTCGATCTGGCGCGTTGGCTGAATGAAAGCTACCGCATCCCGGACGCTGCCGCGGGCGAGGATGAACCGCCCGACGACACCCCCCCGCCACGCCCGCAATAGGGGCGTTTTCCCTCTGGACAGGCCCTTTGCCCTTCGGTATCACCCGCGCATCAAAGCGTGCCCAGATAGCTCAGTTGGTAGAGCAGCGGATTGAAAATCCGCGTGTCGGCGGTTCAATTCCGTCTCTGGGCACCACCTCAACTCATTGAGTTTAAATATACTTTCTTGCAGGGCGCACATTTTTTGTGCGTCTTTGGCGTTCTGGGCTACTGCTGGGCTACATTCGGCATTCGCTACAACTTTGATGGCAGCGGCCCAAAGTTGAAAAGGTCGCAAATAAGGTGGCGAGCCGATTGAATCCGATACACGTTGCCAACTGCGGGTTCCGGGTGACGTAGGTATGGTTGAGCTACCGTCCGACTTTCTGAAAGGCAGAGCAAATTGCACCAGGCTGCTGCCCCCATATCTCCGTTCCTGTCCGTGAAACAGGCCGCGGATCGCTACAACGTGTCCACCGATCCCATCTGGCGCTGGAAACGTGAAGGAAACTTCCCGTCCCCGGTGCGGGTTGGATCTGGATACACGTTGGCGGCTGAATGATCTCATCGAGTATGACTTTCAGCTTCAGGCCTGCTTCACGACTCACCTCACTTACTTAGATGCCGCTTAGAAAATGCGCATCCGGGGCGCCCGCCGCTGGGAACCGGCTGACTATTTCCGCACGATCCCATCGGTCCCTATCAAGCCGTTTCCTCAGCGCGGTGACGCGGGCCGGGGTGATCCTGGGATCGCGCCCGCCAGAAATCACCCTGATGAACTCGACCCATGCTTTCTCGTTCTCCGTGAGATGGTCCCACGGTCCCGCTGGGGCCATGGGCACGGTGACGGGGCCATCACCTCATTGCCATAGGCGCCCTGGTGCCCAAGGCACGTTTCCTGCCACCACGTTTGCGCACGGTGAGGCCCTCTTCTTTGTCGATGCGATACAGCTTCTTCCAGTTCACCCGTTGCCGGCAGGCGGTATTTACACCGCCGAGAGGGGCCAGCCATCGCGTTTCAGCAGCACATGCAGCCGTCGCCTTACGGGGAT
>JBATAV010000416.1:0-1856 GCA_049662025.1 Paracoccaceae bacterium
ATCTGGCGGCGGCAGAGGCGGGGCATGACCGCAAGGCCGGCGCGCTGGAGGCCGAACACTTGGGCGCCGATGCGCGCAGCGACGAGGATGAGACTGCCAAGCGCCAGTTCATCCTGACCTGGGTGCAGCCGGGGCTGGCGGGGCTGATGGATGGGTCGGTTTCCACGCTGGCGCCGATCTTCGCGACTGCTTTTGCCACGCAGGATACATGGACGACGTTTCTGGTGGGTCTTGCGGCATCGGTGGGCGCGGGCATCTCGATGGGCTTTACCGAGGCGGCGCATGATGATGGCGTCTTGTCGGGGCGCGGATCCCCTTGGAAGCGCGGCTTTGCCTCGGGCATCATGACCACGGTGGGCGGGTTGGGCCACGCCCTGCCCTATCTGATCCCGGATTTCTGGACCGCGACGACGATTGCGATGATCGTGGTGTTCGTCGAGTTGTGGGCGATTGCCTGGATCCAGAACCGCTATATGGAAACGCCCTTTGTCCGCGCGGCCTTGCAGGTGGTACTGGGGGGTGCTTTGGTCTTTGCGGCAGGGGCTTTGATCGGGGCGGGGTGATGTATCGCAAGGGTGAGGTGACGTTTCAGGCACTGGCGCTGCCCGACCGGGTGCAGCTTGCAGCGGATGAGTCGGTGCAGGCGGCCGAGGCCTTCCGCGACTACATGCGCAAGCGCCATTCAGTGCGGCAGTATTCGGACCAGCCCGTGCCGGAGGCGGTGATTGCCGCCTGCATCGCGGCAGCAGGCACGGCACCTTCGGGAGCAAACCATCAGCCCTGGCATTTTGCGGCCATTTCAAACCCCGCGATGAAGGTGCGTATCCGCGCGGCGGCGGAAGATGAGGAGAAGGCGTTTTATGCGGGCGGGGCGGGCGATGAATGGCTGGCAGCACTGGAGCCGATTGGAACGGGCGCGGAAAAGCCGCATCTGACCGACGCGCCCTGGCTGATCGTGGTCTTCGCCCAGCGCTGGGGGCTGACCGAAGAGGGCGCGCGCTACAAGAACTATTACGTGCCGGAAAGCGTGGGGATTGCGACCGGCGTGCTGATCACCGCCATTCATCACGCCGGGCTGGTCTGTCTGGAGCATACGCCGAACCCGATGGCGTTTCTGAACGACATGCTGGGGAGACCGGCGCAGGAAAAGCCGGTGATGATCCTGCCGGTCGGCTATCCGGCGGCGGATGCGACCGTGCCGGCGGTGGCGAAACGGAAAAAGCCGTTCGACCAGATCGCCAGCTTTTTCCGCTGACCCTTCGGGCGGCTTGCCCTTTTTGTGCCGCCATGACAGGGAAGGCAGATGCTGCCGATCCTTCTGAAAACGCTTCCGTTCTTTGCCGTGATCGGCACCGGCTTTCTGGCCGGGCGGGCGCGGTTCATCACGCCGGATGCCACGGTGCAATTGACCCGGTTCGTGTTCTACTTCGCGCTGTCGGCGATGCTGTTCGGCTTTGCCGCCAACCTGTCCTTGACCGAGATCTTCAGTCTGCCCTTCGTGCTGGCCTATCTGTCGGCAACCACGACGGTCTGGGCGCTGGTCTTCGCCGTCGCCCTGGCCCGCCGCGCCGACCGCGAGGCAGCGCTGTTCGAAGCGCATACCGGCGTGATCGGCAATGTCGGTTTCTTGGGCATCCCGATGCTGGCGCTGCTGCTGGGGCCTGCCGCCGTGGGGCCGGTGCTGCTGGTGCTGGCGGTGGACCTGATCGTGTTTTCCTCGGTCCTGACACTGTTGATCACGCTGTTCCGGTCGGGCCGGGTGTCCTTTGGCACCATCCGGGTGCTGGCGGTGGGTCTGGCAAGCAACCCGATGATCGTGTCGACCGCCCTTGGCCTTGCCTGGGGCGCGACAGGGC
>JBATAV010000417.1:0-1688 GCA_049662025.1 Paracoccaceae bacterium
GAGGACACCGACCGCGCGCTGCGACCGCAGATGCTGGAGGAATTCATCGGTCAGCAAGAGGCGCGGGCCAACCTGCGGGTGTTCATAGAGGCGGCCCGGATGCGCGGCGAGGCGATGGATCACACGCTGTTCCACGGCCCCCCCGGTCTGGGCAAGACCACCCTGGCGCAGATCCTGGCGCGCGAATTGGGGGTGGGGTTTCGGATGACCTCAGGCCCTGTTCTGGCCAAACCGGGCGATCTGGCGGCGATCCTGACCAATCTGGAGCCGCGTGATGTGCTGTTCATTGATGAGATCCATCGACTGTCGCCCGTGGTCGAAGAGGTGCTGTATCCGGCACGAGAGGATTTCGCGCTGGATCTGGTGATCGGCGAGGGGCCGGCGGCGCGGACGGTGCGGATTGATCTGCAGCCTTTCACGCTGGTGGGTGCGACGACACGGCTGGGCCTGCTGACGACGCCCCTGCGCGACCGGTTCGGAATCCCTACCCGGCTGGAGTTCTATACCGAGGATGAGCTGCACGAGATCGTCACCCGCGGGGCGCGGCTGTTGGGGGTGCGGGCAGATCCCGAGGGCTGCCGCGAGATTGCGCGGCGGGCGCGGGGGACGCCGCGGATTGCGGGGCGGCTGTTGCGGCGCGTGGTGGATTTCGCGCTGGTCGAGGAAGGCGGGCATGTCAGCCGGGCGCTGGCCGACCGTGCCTTGACCCGGCTGGGGGTGGACAAGCTGGGCCTAGACGGGGCGGATCGGCGCTATCTGGTGCTGTTGGCCGAGAACTATGGCGGCGGGCCGGTGGGGGTAGAGACCATCGCGGCGGCGCTGAGCGAACCGCGCGATGCGATCGAAGAGGTGATCGAGCCCTATCTCTTGCAGCAGGGTCTGATCCAGCGGACCCCGCGGGGGCGGATGCTGGGGGCGAAGGCCTGGCGGCATCTGGGGCTGGAGGCGCCGAAAGCCTTGGGGCAGAGCGATCTGTTTGACGGCTAGCCTTGGCTGTCCCGACTCGGGACGCCTGAAATAATATTGCGAAATCAATGTGTTGAAATTTCGTTCGGGATTTGTTAACCCTTTCAGGGCCGGTGGGCCACTTTCCGGATGAGCCGGGAGCCGCATAGGTCGGCGGTGTCATTGCGGCGGCCCCGAGCCTTGGGCGGGGGATTGACCTTGACGCGGCTTTGCGCCGGAAGGACTGACGGAATGACGCCCGAAGAGATTGCCCCCCTGTTCACCCGCGCCGACGGCTCGTTCCTTTGCGCACGGTGGGGGCGGCCGATCGTGCCGGTGGTTTTCGGGGTGCAGGAGGCGACGCTGTCGGTCGTCAAGGGGGCGATCGAGGCGGTGGTGGCGCTGGCCGGGCACCGGATGGCCGAGACCGACCCGGAACTGGGCGCCAACCTGATGGTGTTCTTCTTCCGCGAATGGGCGGAACTGCCGCAGGTCCCCAACCTTGACCGGATGGTGCCCGATCTGGCCCCGTTGTGCGCGCGGCTGGAGGCGGCGGGGGCGAACCAGTACCGGGTCTTTCGGTTTGACGAAGCGGGGGCGATCCGGGCGGTCTTTGCCTTTGTGCGGATGGATGCGCATCTGGCCGCGATGCCGGCCGCGGAACTGGCGCTGGCACAGGTGGCGCAGGGGATGCTGAGTTGGGGCGAGGGCGCCTTTGCCGAACGCTCGGTGCTGGCCTGGGC
>JBATAV010000418.1:0-4031 GCA_049662025.1 Paracoccaceae bacterium
ATGTTCACCGGGCCACCCTCGGGCAATTTGCGCGGCAGGGTCAGCACGTCTTGCGTGATCGGGGCGGTCATGGGGCAGATCTTTCGGTGCGGGCCTTGTCACAGGCGATCTGGCAGAGGTCAGGTCGGGGATATAGTCGATTCCCCGCAAAAACGAAAGCGCCCCGCAGAACGGGGCGCCAATGGCAATCTCGCGGCGGTTACTTGCAGCGTTGGCCGGCGTCTTCCATGGCGGCGGTAAAGCCGCGCAGGCTGAAAGTGTCCTTGGTCTGGGTGCCCTTGCCCGATTTCGCCGTCAGCGTGGCACTGGTGCCCGCCTTCAGCGCCTGCAGAAGGGCTGCGTCATCGGCCGCACTGCCCGGCCAGGCCCATTCGCCATCCGAGAACATCTGGAAGGCGTTGCCATCGACATTTACCTCGACGGTCGATCCGGTGGCAAAGGGATAGCCGCCGGTAAAGGAAATCTCGCCCGGTTTGCCGGGGCGAAAGGTGACGAACAGCAAGATGTCGCCGCGGCGCACCGAGACCGGCTTGCCATCACGGCTGTTCACCGATTCCTTGGGCTTGGAAACCCCCCAACATTCCTTGGGGCTCTCCTCGGTGAACACGTTCCAATCCGTCATCGTGGCGACGCGATTGGTCGATTCCTGTGCTTGCGCCATGGTGGAGGCCAAGGCGATTGCGGCGGCGCCAAGCGCGCGGGTAAGGAAGGAAGTCATGTCTGACGCAGCCTCCAAGCTGTCTTTTGCCTCTGTCTGCTCCGCCCCATATGGCCTTTGGCCTTTTTCGTCTGGCGAGAGCGTTCTGAACTCGATACTCCACCTTTACGCAAAAAGACCATTCCGCGAAAGCCCCATGGGCAGAAAATCGCACATCTGTGACAGGAGGGGACAGCATGACCCAGGTGAACCAGGGCGCGGTGCCGATGGCGGAACTGTGGCGCGGGGGCCTGCTGGAAAGCACGCATCTGGGCCATGCGGTGATCTGCGACGCTTCTGGCGTGGTTGAGGCCTGGGGCAACCCCGAGGCGGTGATCTTCCCGCGCTCATCTTGCAAGATGATCCAGGCGCTGCCTTTGCTGGAAACCGGGGCGGCGGCGGCGCGGGGGCTGTCGGACGCGCATCTGGCGCTGTCCTGCGCCAGCCATCAGGGCGCGCATCTGCATGTCGAGATGGCCGGGCGTTGGCTGGCAGATCTGGGGTTGGGTGAGGCCGATCTGCGCTGCGGCTCGCACGAACCCTTTGACCGGGATGAGCGTGACCGGCTGATCCGCGCGCATGAAGCGCCCTGCCAGCTGCACAACAACTGCTCGGGCAAGCACTCGGGCTTTCTGACCGTGACCCAGCACCTGAAGGCCGGGCCGGAATATGTGGAAATCGACCATCCGCTGCAAAAGGCGATCCGGGCCGCGACTGAAGAGCTGACCGGCGAGACCGTTGCCGGTTGGGGCGTCGATGGCTGTTCGGCTCCCAATTTCGCCATGTCGCTGGGCGGATTGGCGCGGGCCATGGCCGCCTTCGCCACCGCCCGCGACGGCCACGGGGCGCGTGAAACAGCGATGCACCGGCTGGCGCGGTCGATGGGCGCGCATCCCGATCTGGTGGCCGGAGCAGGCCGCGCCTGCACCGAGTTGATGCGGGCGATGGGCGGCAAGGTTGCGATCAAGACCGGGGCCGAGGGCGTTTTCGTGGCGATTCTGCCCGAAAAGGGCCTTGGCATCGCGCTGAAGGTGCTGGACGGCAATTCCCGCGCATCCGAGGCGGCGATCGCGCATCTGCTGGTGCGGGCGGGCGTGCTGGAGGCCGGGCACCCGGCCACGGTGAAACGGCTGAACCCGGTGCAGAAGAACTGGCGCGGCATCGAGACCGGCGAAATCCGCGTGGCTCCCGGTTTCGCCTGACCGGTCGCTGACACGGCAGGCTTGATTTGCCGCGGCAAGCGCGGCACTCTTCGCCGCATGAACATGGAAGCGACCGTTCCCTTTCCGTCGGGAGAGTCTCTGCCCGAGCAGGTGGTTTTCGACCGGCGAGAGCTTTCGGTGATCCTGCGGCTTTACGGCCAGATGGTCGCAGCGGGCGAATGGCGCGACTACGGCATGTCCTTTGGCCGCGAGGCCGCGGTCTTCGCCGTGTTCCGCCGCACCGCCGAGGTGCCTTTGTACCGGATCGAAAAGCGGCCCAGGCTGCGCGGCAAGCAGGGGCTGTATGCCGTGCTGGCCGAAGGCGGGCAGGTCTTGCGGCGCGGCCATGATCTGCCCGCCGTGCTGAAGGTGCTGGAGAAAAAGCTGATCCGGCCGGTGGATTGAGCCGTCGGCAGCGGGGGTTTACACCCCCGCGCGAATGCAGTCATTCTTCTTCCCCCGTGTCGTATTTGGGCCAGGATAAACGGCTGGGAGGCGTGGTCTCAGTCTGGCTTTTGCGGGCGGCGTCGGGCGATGACCGGGCCTTCGCCTTGGGAGTCGATCCGGGTGATGGCCTCGGTCAGGCCCTCATATGCGACCGACATGGTCTTGCCATTGGCATGGATGATGCGGTCGGGCGCGGTCAGCAGGGCGACATGGCCTTTCCAGAACACCAGGTCGCCGCGTTGCAGCGGGGCGGTGTCGGGGATCGCTGCGCCAACCGTTTGCTGCAGGTCGCTGTCGCCGGGGCAGGGGATACCGGCGGCCAGGAGGGCGGCTTGCGCAAGACCCGAACAGTCGATGCCCGCCACCGTGTTGCCGCCCCAGAGGTAGGGGGTATGGAGCAACATTTCCGCCACCGCCACCGGATCGGCGGCTGGGGTGCCGATGGGGGAAAGGTGCGATGCCGGGATGAAGCCCTGCGGCGTGATCGCCCATTTGCCGTCTTGCCCGGTCACGGTGACACGAGAATTTAGGTAGAGCGGGTGGCGTTCCGGCGCCTGCGCCTTGGGGCCGGAGTAAAGATGCGTCGCGGGGCTGGCGACACGGTGCGTGGGCGTGGTGGCGGGGCCAAGGGCCGCATCGGCAACCCAGCCGCAAAAGCCGTCTTTCGCCGCCATCACGAAGGCCTGACCCTGATCGCGGTCGATCACCGTCACCGCATCGCCGTAAAGCAACTGGCGGTCGCGTGGGCCATGCGGGCGGGTCAGCAGGTCGGCCACCGGTGCGGAGATTGCGGCGGCTTCGCCTGGAGTCAGGGGCGCCTCGACCCGGCCTTGCAGCGAGATATGGGCAACGCGACCGGAATAGGGAGTCAGGCGGCGGTCCATGTCACAGCCCCAGAATCGCGGGCAGCGCACCCAGAATCGCCCGCGCGCCCTGGCCGGCGCCGCCCTTTGGTCTTGCGGGGGCGTCCGTCGGCGTATGACCGTAGATGTCGAAATGCATGTAGCGCGGATGCTCGGCAAAGCGGCGCAGGAACAGCGCCGCGGTGATCGACCCGGCAAAGCCGAAGCCCGGCGCATTGTCCAGATCGGCGATGCCGGGCTCGATGACGGATTCATAGGCATCATGGAACGGCAGCCGCCAGACCGGGTCGAAGCCTGCCTTCGCCCCCACCTCCAGCGCCTGCGCCATGCCTTCGTCATCGGTGAAATAGGGCGCAAGGTCGGGGCCGACGGCCACCCGCGCCGCGCCGGTCAAGGTGGCCATCGAGATCAGGGCATCGGTCGCTTCCTCGCAGGCCAGCGTCAGCGCATCGGCCAGCACCAGACGGCCTTCGGCGTCGGTGTCATTCACCTCGACCGTCAGGCCCTTGCGGCTGGTCAGGATGTCCTTTGGTTTCAGGGCGTTGCCGGAAATCATATTTTCCACCGCAGGGATCAGCACCCGCAGTCGCAGGGGCAGGTTCAGCGCCATGATCATCCGCGCCAGACCCAGCACATTGGCCGCCCCGCCCATGTCCTTTTTCATCAGGTTCATCCCGGCCGAGGGCTTGATGTTCAGCCCGCCGGTGTCGAAACACACCCCCTTGCCGACCAGCGTCAGCCTTGGCCCCGCATCGCCCCAGCGCAGGTCGATCAGCCGCGGCGCGCGGGGGCTGGCGCGGCCGACGGCATGGATCATGGGAA
>JBATAV010000419.1:0-45639 GCA_049662025.1 Paracoccaceae bacterium
TCTTGCCAACGATGACCTTTGCGTTGGCGGGGTTTTCCTCGAACCATTCGGCCAGCTTTTCGTTGACCAGGTTCTCCACCGCCGGGCGGACTTCGCTGGAGACCAGCTTGTCCTTGGTCTGGCTGGAAAATTTCGGGTCTGGCACCTTGACCGACAAAACACAGGTCAGGCCTTCGCGGGCATCGTCGCCGGTAAAGTCGATCTTCTCGCGCTTGGCGATGCCGGAAGACTGCGCATAGTTGTTGATCGTGCGGGTCAGCGCGCCGCGGAAACCGGCCAGATGGGTGCCGCCATCGCGCTGCGGGATATTGTTGGTGAACGGCAGCACCATTTCGTTGTAGCTGTCGTTCCACCACATGGCGACCTCGACGCCGATGCCGTTCTTTTCGCCCAGCATGTAGATCGGCTCGGCCAGGGCAGATTGCTTGGAGCGGTCAAGATACTTGACGTATTCCCTGACCCCACCTTCGTAGAACAGCTCTGTCCGTTGCGGTTCGGCGTGGCGTTCATCTTCGATGATGATGCGGACGCCGGAATTCAGGAACGCCAGTTCACGAAGCCGGTTTTCCAGCGTCTTGAAGCTGTAGTCGAGGTTGGAAAACGTGCCATTCGGACGGTTGATCTTGGCGCTGGCGAGAAAGCGCACTTCGGTGCCGCGCATGCCCGGTGCGGGCCCGACTTCATGGACGTGGACGGTGCAGTCGCCGTCCTCGAACCGCGCGCGATATTCGGTTTCATCGCGCCATACGACCAGCTCCAGCCATTCGCTCAGCGCGTTGACCACCGAGACGCCGACGCCATGCAGGCCGCCCGAGACCTTGTAGGCGTTGCCGCCTTCGTCGGTGTTGTTGAATTTGCCGCCGGCGTGCAGCTGCGTCATGATGACTTCGGCGGCCGAAACGCCTTCTTCGGCGTGGATGCCGACCGGGATGCCGCGGCCGTTGTCACGCACCGAGACGCTGTCATCGGCGTGGATTTTCACCACGACTTCGGTGGCGTGACCGGCCAGCGCCTCGTCGATGCCGTTGTCAACGACCTCATAGACCATGTGGTGCAGGCCCGAGCCATCATCGGTGTCGCCGATGTACATGCCGGGGCGCTTGCGAACCGCCTCCAACCCTCTGAGAACCTTGATGGAATCTGCGCCATATTCGGCGTTCTGTTTGACGGCTTCGGCCATGCGTCGGGAACCCTTGTCTTTGCCCGCGACTTATAGCGGTTTGACCCGTGAATGTCACGCGCAGGCCACAAGATTTTGTGGTCAGAGGAAGGGGATAACCAGCCCCACACAGATCAGGAGGATGCCCGAGCCGGTGTTCATCCGGTGCATGGCGGCAGGGCTGGACAACAGCCGCCGCGCGCGGTCGAGGAACAGCGCCAGGCCAAGGTTTCCGGCCATCGGAACCAGCGCGGAAACGGCGATGATGGCGGCGATATCGGGGCGGGTCAGGCGTTCCAGCGTGAAGAAGCCGGGCAAGGCACCCATGTAGAACAGGATCGCCTTGGGGTTGCCGATCACGGCGGCGACACCAACCGAGAACCCGGCCCAAAGCCCTGGTCGGGTCAGGCGGCTGTCCGGCTTCAGCGTTGCGCCGGGCTTGCGGATCAGCATCACGCCCATCAGCAGGAAGATTGCCGCCGCGACCCAGCGCAGGACCGACAGGAAATCGCCATAGGCAGTTTCGATCCAGCTTAACCCAAGGATGGCGGCCAACGGCCAGACCAGATCGCCCAGCGCCACGCCCACCGCCAAGGGCCAGGCTGCGGCAAAGCCGCCCGACAGGGCGCGGGCGGTCAGCGCCACCCAGACCGGGCCGGGCACCGCCCAAAGGCCCGCCATGCCAAGGGCATAAAGTGCTATTTCGTGCAGCGAGATGGTCATGGCAAAGTGAGCGAGCCGTCTTCGGCCAAGGGCCAGAACGGGTTCATCGCCACTTCCCAGACATGCCCGTCCGGGTCCGCCCAATAACCCGAATAGCCACCCCAGAACACCTTTTCCGGCGCTTTCAGCGCGGTACCCCCGGCGGCGAGGGCAGCAGCAAAGGCCTTGTCCACCTCGGCTTCCGTGGAAAAGTTTTGCGCCAGCGTAACGGCGCCGGTGCCCAGCGCCGCGCCCGGCCGACCCTGATCTGCAGCCAGCGCATCAATTCCGAACAGACCCAGTACGGCACCGTGCATCTGGTAGAAGGCAACACCTTCGGTGCCATCGCGCTCTGCCCAGCCAAGTCGGCCGTAAAACGCCTTGGATGCGGCCAGATCGGCAACGCCGAGGGTGATCAGGGTAACGCGCTGCGGTGTCATGGCTGAACCAGGCTGAGGCCACCCTCTTCGGTGACGGCAAAGCTTTGCCCGCGGTCGCCGAGACTGTCAAACAATCCAGGCTCGGTCCCGGTCATCAAAGCCTGCGCGCCAAGGGCACAGATCTCGTCATAGAGCGCGGCGCGGCGGTCGGCATCCAGATGGGCGGCGACTTCGTCCAGCAACAGGACGGGTGCGCGGCCCAGATCGGCGGCCAGCGCACGGGCATTGGCGAGGATCAGACTGATCAGCAACGCCTTCTGTTCGCCGGTGGAGCTCTGGTCAGCCGGAACGCCCTTCGGCGCATAGATTGCGGCAAGGTCCGCACGATGCGGGCCGATCAGAGTACGCCCCGCCGCCATGTCGCGGCGCCGGGTTTCGGCCAGCGCCACGACCGGGTCGTCAGGTGCATCTTCGGGATTTATGACCGATAGTTCGGAAACGGGAAAACTGCTCTCTGAACTTTCTTGCGCCAGCATCACCCGCCGCACTGCAGCCAGCCGGTTGGCGGTGATCTGCGCCCCGGTTTCGGCCATCCGCGCCTCCAGTGCGGCATACCAATGCGCGTCCCGGACCTGATCCTTCAGCAGCCTGTTTCGGTCACGCATGGCTTTTTCATAGGAAATCACCGCCTCGGCATGGCCGGGCGTGAAGGATAGCGTCATCCGATCAAGAAATCGGCGGCGGCCTTCCGCGGATTCGATCCACAGCCGGTCCATCGCCGGGATCAGCCAAAGGACGCGAAGGATGCGGCCAAGGGACACTTGCCTTGCGGCCTTGCCGTCGATCCGCGTCTGACGCGGATCCGACCCTTCGGCCCAGGTCTCAACCAGACTATTGCCGATCAAACCGAACACTTGTGCGGTTATCTTCCAACCAATGGAATCGGGCTTGCGGGCAAGGTCTTCGGCCGCAGCGCGGCGCAGGCCGCGACCGGGCGAAAGCAGGGAAACCGCTTCGAGAATATTGGTCTTGCCCGCCCCGTTCGGACCATGAATTGCAGCCGGTCGCCCATCGAAAACCAACCGCGTGGCACGGTGGCTGCGGAAATGGGAAAGCGTCAGCGCGGTGATGGCAAGACCGCTCACGCCTCTCTCCCCTTCATCCTGGCAAAAATACTCTGGGGGATCCGGAGGGCTGGCCCCCCGGCCGGACCGATCAGACGCGCATCGGCATCACGACATAGACCGCGCTGGTGTCATTGCCTTCGCGCATCAATGTGGGGTCGCCGGACGAATTGAACAGGAACACCGCATTCTCGCGGTCAACCTGGCTGGCGATTTCCAGCAAATACTTGGCGTTGAAGCCGATTTCCAGCCGCTCGTCGCTGTAGGCTACAGCCAGTTCTTCCTCGGCGGCGCCGCTGTCGGGGGCGTTCACCGACAGGATCAGACGATCTTCATCCAGGCTCAGCTTCACTGCGCGCGAGCGCTCGGAGGACACGGTCGCCACACGGTCCACGGCACGCGCGAATTCGCTGGCATCCACCTCCAGCCGTCGGGTGTTGCCGGTGGGGATGACGCGGGTGTAATCGGGGAAGGTGCCGTCAATGACCTTCGAAGTCAGGGTGATGGCAGGCGTGGCGAAACGGATCTTGGTCTCGGACACCGAAACGGCAATCTGCATGTCGTCATCGTCCAAGAGCTTGCGCAGTTCGTTCACGGTCTTGCGCGGTACGATCACGCCGGGCATGCCTTCGGCCCCGGCAGGCAGCGGCGCGTCGATGCGGGCCAGACGGTGGCCATCGGTGGCGACACAGCGCAGCACCTGGCCCTCTTCGCCTGCGGCGACGTGCAGATAGACACCGTTCAGGTAGTAGCGGGTTTCCTCGGTCGAAATGGCGAATTTCGCCTTGTCGAAAAGCCGCCGCAGCACTGGGGCGGGGGCAGAGAAATTGGTGGTGTATTCCGATGAGGCCATCACCGGAAAATCTTCTTTCGGCAGCGTAGCAAGGCTGAAGGTCGATCGCCCGGCAGCAACCGTCAGACGGCCCGAGGCGGCATCTTCAGCCAGGTTCACCAGCGCGCCATCGGGCAGCTTGCGGATGATCTCGTGCAGCATCACGGCCGAAACGGTGGTCGCCCCGCCGCGTTCCACCATGGCCTCGGCACGGTCGATGACCTCGATGTCCAGATCGGTGGCGCGGAAGGAGACATTCGCGCCCTCGGCCTCGATCAACACGTTTGCCAGGATCGGAATGGTATTGCGGCGTTCCACCACAGATTGCGCCTGAGCCAGCGCCTTCAGAAGCGTGCCGCGTTCGATCGATAGTTTCATCGTTCTTCCCCCTGCCGGACCCCCAATGAAGGGACGCCGACATTACCCGGCTTTCGCCGGTTCACAAGCGTTTCCGCGCGACTTTGGGTGTGTTTCCGGGGGCCGTCAAGGCCACCCGGCCTAGCTTTGCAGCAGCCGCCGCAACAGTTGCAGATCATCCGCAAGTTGGCTGTCCAGGGCCATCAGCTCTTCGATCTTGCGCACGCCATGCATGATGGTGGTGTGATCGCGCCCGCCAAAGCGGCGGCCGATTTCAGGCAGCGACCGCGGGGTAAGCTGTTTGGCCAGATACATTGCCACCTGACGCGGACGGGCGATGGTGCGCAGGCGTTTCGGCCCGATCATGTCGGCCAGGCGGATGTTGTAATGCTCGGCCACCTTGCGCTGGATTTCCTCGATCGTCAGCTTGCGGTCGCTGGCGCGAAGGATGTCGGCCAGGCAGTCCTGCGCCAGATCCAGGGTGATTTCGCGGCCCACAAGGCTGGCAAAGGCAAAAAGGCGGGTCAGTGCGCCTTCCAGCACGCGGACGTTGGTGGTGATGCGGTGGGCCAGGAATTCCAGAACGCCCGACGAGATCTGCAAGCCCTTGTACTGGCCGCGGTAGAAATCGACCTTCTGTTGCAGGATGCCAAGGCGCAGTTCGTAATCGGTCGGGTGCAGGTCAACCACCAGACCGCATTGCAGGCGGCTCTTGATGCGGTCTTCCAGATCCTTGATCTCGCCCGGAGCGCGGTCAGCCGAGATGACGATTTGTTTGTTCTGATCGACCAAAGCATTGAAGGTATGAAAGAATTCTTCCTGTGTGCTGTCCTTGCCGGCGATGAATTGCACGTCATCGACCATCAGCACATCGACCGAGCGGAACAGCGATTTGAAATCCATGATCTGCTTGTCGCGCAGCGCCTGGATGAAGCGGTACATGAACTGTTCGGCCGAGAGATAAAGCACGCGGAGGTCCGGGCGGCGGGCCTGCAATTCATGCGCGATGGCGTGCATCAGGTGCGTCTTGCCCAAGCCGACCCCACCGTAAAGAAACAGCGGGTTGAAGGTGACCGGCCCGCCCTCGGCCACCCGGCGGGCAGCGGCATGGGCCAGTTCGTTGGGCTTGCCGACAACGAAACTGTCGAAAGTGAAACGCGCGTCCAGCGGCGCACCGGGCAGGTCATCGTCTGATGCGGGCTTGGCCCGAGCAGTGACCGGCTTGCTGCCATTGGTCCGTGCCTCGGCGGTCTTCGGCGCGGCGGCGACGACCGAGAACTCGACCCGGTGAACTTCGGCGCCGACGGTCAGCAGTTGGGAGCGAATCTGGTCAGCATAGTTGCGCTGAACCCAATCGCCGAAAAAAGTGGTGGGAACTTCGAAATGCGCAACGCCGTTTTTCAGCCGGGCAAACCGCAGCGGCTCGATCCAGGTCACATAGTTGTTCTTGCCGACCCGCTTCATCAGCGCTTCGCGGGCTTGTCCCCAAGTCTCGTTCGTCATCTCTGCTCGATCCACATTTCCCCCCTCGCGCCAAGAGCGCCGAGGAGATCCCCCCAAACCACACGCAATCCACAAAATGGTACAGGAAGACCATTGCCCCCGAAGGCGACTGTGGTCTTCAATCCGTGTCCGGTCAGGACTGGAAAGACCAGCGAGGCGGCGATTGGCGCGCACCAACTGACCCTTCAGGCCGCAACGCCGCAAGCGCCGTCGCAACCCATTGTTCGCAAACAAAAATCGCTTATTATGGGCAAGCAACCCGATGTTCTATGGCAGCGCGATTTCGGTTTGCGACCACAACATGTCCCCCAAGACGAAGTGAATCGCAGGGTGACGCTAACGCGCTGTCCGCAGGCTCTGCAACCGAACATCGCGCTTGACAGAGATTCAGTTGCTGCGAATCCGAAGGGTCGTGCAATTCGGCAACGCGAGGCGTTTTGATCGTTTCCGGGAAGGAGAAAATGCGAAAGGGGACGCAACCGGAAATGGCTGCGCCCCCCTTTGGATTGCGAGATTCCGTTCGACTCAGGCCTTGGCGGCCAAGCCCTTCACGCGCGACGCCAGGCGCGACATCTTGCGCGCCACGGTGTTCTTGTGCAGCACACCCTTGGTAACGCCGCGTGCCAGTTCCGGCTGGGCGTTCTTCAGCGCGTCGGCGGCAGCGCCTTGGTCGCCCGAGGCAATGGCCTCTTCGACCTTGCGCAAGAAGGTGCGGATGCGCGAGCGGCGGGCCTTGTTGACGTCATGGCGCGCCTCGGATTGCTTGGCGCGTTTCTTGGACTGGGCGGTATTTGCCATGGGCTGATCGTTCCTTGCGGTCTTTTCAATGTCTTCGCACGAAAACCCCAAGGCCCCGTCCGGGAATGCTTCCGGAGGACGGGATTGATACTTGCCTAAGCGGGCCCACGCGCATGTAAGTCGGGCCTATAGGCCATCCGGCGCGGAAAGGGAACAGGAAAATCAGCGGTCGCGGAACTGCGGCTGGCGCTTTTCCAGGAAGGCGGCCATGCCCTCTTTCTGGTCCTCGGTGGCGAAGGCGGCGTGGAACAGGCGGCGTTCGTGCAAAAGCCCCTCGGCGAGGGAGGTTTCCTGCGCCCGGTTCACCGCTTCTTTCACCAGCATTGCGGTGATCATGGATTTTTCGGCGATGCGGGTGGCGATCTTCCGGGTTTCCTCGATCAGCGATTTGGCCGGGTAGACGCGGGACACCAGGCCGCAGCGTTCCGCCTCGGCGGCCTCCATGAAGCGTCCGGTCAGGTGCATGTCCATCGACTTCGACTTGCCGACGAACCGGGTGAGTCGCTGGGTGCCGCCCATGCCGGCGGGGATGCCAAGGTTGATTTCAGGCTGGCCGAATTTGGCGGTATCGGCGGCAACGATGAAATCGCACATCATCGCCAGTTCGCAGCCGCCACCCAGGCAATAGCCCGAGACGGCGGCAATCATCGGTTTGCGAACACGGGCGATGGCATCGGTTTCGGGGCCGAAAAGGTTATCGAAGAACACGTCGGCAAAGGATTTCTCTGCCATTTCACGCACATCCGCTCCGGCGGCAAAGGCCTTTTCCGAGCCGGTCAACACGATGCAGCGGATCTTGTCATTGGCATCCGCAGCGGTCACCGCCTCGGCCAGTTCGCGCATCAGGGTTGTGTTCAGCGCATTCAGGGCATCGGGGCGGTTCAGGCGGATGAGGGCGGTGTAGTCCTCGATCTCGACGATGAGCGTTTCGTAGGCCATGGCAGGCTCCGCCGTTTCACGTTGCGGCGGACTCCTAGCAGTGTTGCGGCAGAAGGCAAGTCATCGCTGACAGCGCGGACAGAAGAAGGTGGAGCGGCCGGATTGCACGATGCGGGCGATGGTGCCGGTGCAGCCGGGCGTGGTGCAGGGCTGACCCTCGCGGTCGTAGACGCGGAAAGCATGCTGGAAGTAGCCCAGTTCGCCGCTGGTCTGGCGGTGGTCGCGCATGGACGATCCGCCGGCTTCGATGGCTTCGGCCAGCACCTCGCGGATGATCGGCACAAGGCTGGCGGTGCGTTTGGCCGACAGCTCACCCGCAAGCTGCTGGGGCGAGATGCGGGCGCGGAACAGGACCTCGCAGACATAGATATTGCCAAGGCCGGCGACGAGGTGCTGATCCAGCAACGCCGCTTTGATCGGCGTGCGGCGGCCCTTCAGCGCAGCGGTCAGATAGGCGTCGTCGAAGGTGTTGCCCAGCGGTTCGGGACCAAGCGAGGCAAGCAGCGGATGTGTCTCTGCACCTGCGGTTTGCAGCAGATCCATCGCACCAAAGCGGCGCGCATCGTTGAAGGTGATGCGGGCGCCCGAGTCCATTGTCAGGACGACATGGTCGTGCTTTTGCGGCGCCGGGTGGTCGTGGTGGAACGTCCCCAACATGGCCCCAGAGACCAGCATCCGCCCCGACATACCCAGATGGACAAGCAGGCTTTCACCCGAGGACAGGTCGGCCAGCAGGTATTTCGACCGCCGCCGCAGGGCCAGCACGCGCTGCCCGGTCAGCCTTTCGGCCATACCGTCGGGCAGGGGCCAGCGCAGATCGGGGCGATTGACCTGCGCATGGGCAATCAAACGGCCCTCCATCACCGGGAGGAGGCCGCGGCGGACGGTCTCCACCTCGGGCAGTTCGGGCATCTCAGACCTCGCGGAGGGCCTTGCGGGCGGCTTCTTTCGGCTGGGCATAGCCCACGACATACTTGTAGGCCTGAATGACCGTGCCGTCACGGAAATGGAAGACCAGATACCAGCCCTGCTTTTCCACCGCGGCATCAAGATCGCGCCATTTGCAGGTGGTGCGGTCGAACCACCAGCGCGGTAGGGTGATGGTGTCACGGTCGTAGGTGATCTCATAGACCGGTGCATGCATCGCAAGATAGACGACAAAGGCCAGGATCAGCACCTCTGGCCCGATCGCTTCGGCGCTCATCTGGATGCTGAAATATGCCAGCATCGCGGTGACGCCCCAGAACAGCAGTTTCAGCCCCAGGGTGGAGCGACGCCGGCGCGTGCCCAGCGTGTCGGGTGCCACGGCCCGATAGCCGATCAGCGAGATCAGCCGCGACATGGAATCCTGTCAGCCAGCCTCTGTTACGCCGGGAAAAAGCCCCGGCGTCACCCGGTTGCGCAGCGCGATGGCGAGCACGACTCGCAGCAGGAACAGCGCGATGCCTGCACCAGTCGCCCAAATCGGAGTTGTCGCGAATCTGGCGAGTTCGTCCTGCATCCGGCCTGCCCTTGTGTCGTCACAGCCGCGTGCTGCGGCAGATTGCGGTTTCCCTTGTGGCGCTTGCGGCGCTATATCCCCGACGGATGACAATTTTCGGGCGAAGGCTGGACATGACCGGCGAGGACAAGACCACGCATTTCGGGTTTCGTGATGTGCCCGAGGCCGAAAAGGCCAGGATGGTGCACGGCGTCTTTTCGCGCGTCGCCAGCAAATACGACGTGATGAACGATCTGATGTCGGGCGGTGTTCATCGGCTGTGGAAGGACGCGATGATGGACTGGCTGGCGCCGCGGCCCGGTCAACGGTTGCTGGACGTGGCCGGGGGCACCGGCGATGTGGCGTTTCGGTTCCTGAAACGCGCGCCAGGGGCTGCGGCGGTGGTTTGCGACATGACCGAGCCGATGCTGATCGAAGGCCGCAAGCGGGCGGAAGCCGAGAAGATGGCGGCCAGCCTAGACTGGGTGGTGGGTGATGCGATGGCCTTGCCGTTCGAGAGCAATTCGTTCGACGTTTACACGATTTCCTTTGGCATCCGGAATGTGACGCGGATTGCCAATGCCCTGGCCGAGGCTTACCGGGTGCTGCGCCCCGGCGGGCGGCTGATGGTGTTGGAGTTCAGCCAGATTCCGAACGATCTGATGCAAAAGGCCTATGACCTTTACTCGTTCAACGTGATCCCGGTGATGGGGCAGATCGTGGCGGGCGACCGCGACAGCTATCAATATCTGGTCGAATCGATCCGCAAGTTTCCCGATCAAGAGACCTTTGCCGGCATGATCCGCGCAGCGGGGTTCGGTCAGGTGAAATACCGCAACATGACGATGGGCATCGCCGCCCTGCATTCGGGCTGGAAGCTTTAGGTGCGCGGCCCGCACAACATCTGGCGGCTGGTCCGCACGCTGGCGACGCTGGAGCGGACCGGTGCCATCGTGCAGGTGCTGGAGGCGTTCAAGGCGCCGCCGCGCATTCGGGCGGTGGCGCGCATTCTGGGCTGGCCGTTCAAGGCGTTGGGCCTGCGGGGTGATCCGACGCTGCCGCCGCTGACGCGGGCACTGACGGCGCTGGGCCCGGCCTACATCAAGTTCGGGCAGGTGTTGTCGACCCGCCCGGATATTGTGGGAGACGAGCTGGCGACCCAGTTGAAATACCTGCAGGACAAGCTGCCGCCGTTTGCCACCGATGTGGCAAAGTCGATGGTCGAGACGGAGCTGCAAGTAACAGTGGCCGAGGTGTTTTCCGCCTTCTCAGAGCCTGTTGCGGCAGCCTCGATCGCACAGGTGCATAAGGCGCGGCTGGCCGATACCGGCGAGGATGTGGCGGTCAAGGTGCTGCGCCCGAATATCGAACGCGCCTTCCGCAAGGATCTGGATGCCTTCTATCTGGCCGCCAAATGGATCGAGATCCTGGCGCCGTTTTCCCGCCGCTTGCGGCCGATGGACGTGATCGCCCATTTCGAAGGCGTGGTGATGGGCGAGTTGGACCTGCGGCTGGAATGCTCGGCCGCGTCAGAGTTCGGCGCCAATACGGCAAAGGATGACGGGCTGATCGTGCCGAAGCCGTTCTGGCACCTGTCGGGGCGCCAGGTGATGACGATCGGTTGGGCCGAAGGGATCGGGCTGAACGATCTGGCGGCGATGGATGCAGTCGGGATTGACCGGCCCACCATCGCGGCGCGGGTGCTGACGCTGTTTCTGAACCATGCGCTGCGCGACGGATTCTTTCACGGCGACATGCATCAGGGCAACCTGAAGGTTACGCCTGGCGGCGACCTGATCGCCTATGACTTCGGCATCATGGGGCGGATCGACGAATACACCCGCCGGGTCTATGCCGAAATTCTGTTGGGTTTCATCCGCAAGGATTATCGCCGCGTCGCCGAGGTGCATTTCGAGGCGGGCTATGTGCCGGCCGACCGCGATATCGACGAATTCGCGCGGGCCTTGCGCGCCGTTGGAGAGCCGATTTTCGGCATGGATGCCAGCCGAATCTCGATGGCGCGGCTGCTTTCGTATCTGTTCGAGGTGACCGAACGTTTCGGCATGGAAACGCGGACCGAGTTGATCCTGTTGCAACGGACCATGGTGGTGGTAGAGGGCGTGGCCCGCAGTCTGGACGCGCATATCAACATCTGGCAGGTCGCCCGCCCGGTGGTGGAGGGCTATGTGCGCAAGCATCTTGGCCCGCAGGCCGTGCTGCGCGATCTTGCGTTGACCGCAAGGGTACTGGCGCGTTTCGGGCCAAAACTGCCCGCTTTGGTCGAAGCGCAACTGATCCGCGCGGGCAACCCGGCCACGCCGCAAAAGCCGCTGCGTGGGCCAAAGGCGCGGTGGTGGCCTGCCTTGGCCATTGCGGCTGCGCTTGTGGCAGGTGTCTGGGTCGGCTGGCTGATCTGATCAGCCCGGGGGAACCCGCAGAGCGGTGATGTCCGTGGCGGCGACTTCGATCCCGCCCTCGAAGACCAGCCGCACGCCGCCCGAACCCCCACGCGCCTCGATCACACGGCCGTAATATTCGACGGGGTCTTCCTGCAGCACTTCACCATCACGCCAGCTTTCCAGTGACAGGGTGTATTTGCCGTCGGGCAACGGGTCGCCCTGGGCATCGCCGCCGAACCATGCGTAGGGTTCGGACGAAACCGGGATGTCTTCGCGCGAGACAGTGTTGCCGGCGGCGTTCCTGACGACGAGAACGGCACGATCAGCCGAATAGACCGGGTTGGGCGACAATGTCACCGGTTCGCCCGAGAACCAGACGGGGGCTGCGGCGCGCGCCTCTTGTCCGACCCATCCGGCCAGCTGCGACATGCCCATGAGCGAAAATTGGCTGGCCATTGCTTCAAGCAGCTGATTGGTTTTCGTCTGCTGTTCGACCCCCGAGAAAGTGGCAAGCTGCACCGCGTAGTCGGTGGAATCGATGGGGTTCAGCGGGTCCTGATTCTGCATCTGGACGGTCAGCATCCGCAGAAAGGTATTGAAGTCGGTGCCGCCAGGAGACGATCCGGAGCCTGTGCTGGCGGACCCGTAGGCGGAGGTGGCGGAAGAGGTGGCGGTGACGTCCATTTTGTCCTCAGATGCGAAGGTAAAGGCCCGTTACGGGAAGCGGTGGGCGGGTTGGTTCGGTGGAATGGGTGACTGTTGCCGGTGCGGTGTCGTCAGGCCGCGTCGGCGAAGCAGCCTGTGGTCGGTCATCAGTGCCCGGCCCGTCCCAGCGGCTGAAGCTGAGATCCAGCCCCTGATGGCCTGCGGCCCGCATTTCGGCCGAAAGCTGGTCGGCATGGCGGCGTAGCAGATCAAGCGTATCCCGCCGCTCGGCCGAAACGGTCATCACCAGGCGATCGCCGTCACTACGCAGGTCGATCCGGACATGACCCAGCTCTTCGGGGGAAAGCCGCAGTTCAGTGACAGCATCCCCCGAGCTGGTAACGGCCTGAACGATCTGCACCGGTGCGGATGGCGGGGATATTGCGGCGGCCGTCGGCACCTCGGCGTGATGAACCTGTGCGATGCGAGACGGATGCGCTACCAAGGCACCGACCTCGGCAGGTGGCGCGACAATTCCAGGTTGATCGGCCAGAGAACCTTTTGCGGTGGCAGGGGAAACTCTTGTCGTTTCCGCCATGTCAGAGCCGATCCCGGCCGATTGGCGGATCAAAGGCGGACGCCCCGAATCCGTCGGCAAGACGGCGTCAGGCACCTCTGCTTCTGGTGGTGCAGCAGCGGACTTGCCAACTGCAACCGACGGAATGACCGTGGAGGATGGGCCGGGCTTGGCTGGCTGCGGATCTGCGTTTTCAGTCGTCAAATCAGCGGTCACAGTCAGCCAGAGCGAGCGGAGCAGACGTTCTCCACCGGAAACGGTAGCGTGCGATGGCTTTGAAACCAGAATCGCGGAAGTCGGCAGGGAGCCGCCCTCGACAAACTCCGCGAGGCCGGTTTCTATCTTTGCCGGATCTGCGGTTGGTTCGATCGTCACGCCAACCCTGCGCACTTGTGCGGGAATCGGCGCCTGGCCCGTAGCCGGGGGGGCGTGCCCAGTGGTGGAGCGGGGCTTCGCTTCGCCGGCCGTGCTGCGATCGGCGCGCTCGGCCGGCAACTTCTCGGAACGAAGCGCGGTGTTGTGCAAGGTGTCAGGGACCTGTTGGCCTGACCTGGCGGGGCGGACTTCGGCCGGCGGCGGCGTGGAGGAAACGGCGCCCCCCCCCTTCCCCGAAGGCGACGGCGCGTGATCAGCGACCAGCGCGAGTCTGGCGACTGCCAGACCAGTATCGGAGCCTGGCGCCGCGGCCTGTGCCGGGTGCGGAGCGGAGGCCGGACAGACCGTCGGCGACAAGGTTCCGTCAGGCTGGATTGTCGTGTCGACGGACGGCGAAGGTGTAACGCGGACGGCGGCGGCGAAGGGCCCTGATGGTGCGGGTGCATGACCCGGCCGGGAAGCGGGGACCGACTGCCGCACCGCCTGATCCGGCAGCTGTTCGGTCCTTGCAACGGGCGGCGGAATTGGCAGCCCACAAGCGGGCAGTGCCGCAAGCATGACCAGGGCAACATCGGCAGCGAATGTCTCTGAGTCGCCGGAATGATCGATATCTTCCGGTCCGGTCGCCGGCACTTTGGCCGGGTCGGAATCAGGAATCCCGCAGCTGTCGACCGGTTCGTCCCGCAGTGGTGCCACCACGTCGACCGGTTGGGCAGCCAAAGGCACCGCGACGGCGACCTGGACGATCTGCTGCGGGGCCGGAGGTTCCGCCGCCATGCCGGAGAGGACCGACATCAGCGAAAGACCTTCATCCATCGGCAAGGTTGGAAGAAAGGCCGAAGAAGGCGTCAACACGGCCAGAGGTAAGTCGTCGCCCGTCATCCCGGCGAGCAGCCCGAAGATATCAGCGGCGGCAGCGGTGACCATGCCCGCGTCGGCAGCCCCCGGCACGGTGGCCTGGGCAGGGACAAAACCGGAAAGATTCAAGACTTGTGTCATATGCCTTCGACTTCTGCCGGGACTGACACCTTTCTCTTCGCAACGGATTACCACTTCTTTACCGATACAGCGAATAGTTGGAAAAATCCGAACGACCGAAAGGAGCTGGAGATGGACGGAATACGCTCAATTGCACCCTCGATCGGGCCTCTGTCAGGCGCGCAGGCCGACCGCGACAGTGCGCTAATGACTAAAGCGAAAGAGCTTGAAGCCTCGTTTCTGGCTGAAATGCTTGGGCACGCCGGAATGGATGCCGACCCCGATGGCTATTTCGGCGGTGGAGTCGGGGAAGAGCAGTTTGCCTCGTTCCTGCGACAGGAAGAGGCGCGAATGATGGTTGAGCGGGGCGGAATCGGTCTGGCCGAATCGCTGTTCCGCGCCATGGGTGGAGGGGAAGGAAATGGCTGATTTCGCGGGGCTTGAGACGATTCTCGACGAAACTCTCGCCGCCCTGAAAGCGGGAGACCTGCCCGGGCTGTCTGACCTTTCGGAGCGCGCTGAAGCCGCTTTGGCGGCCCAAAGCCCCTGCGACGCTGTCCTTGCCAGCCGGTTGCTGTCCAAGGCGCAACGCAATGAGCGGATGATCACGGCCGCCATGAAGGGCGTGAAGGCCGCGCGCCAGAGGGTGCAGGACCTGACGACGACCGGGCGGTTTTCCACCTATGACGCCGGCGGCCACCGCGACCAGGTGGGCGTTGCCCCGTCGCTTCCGTCGCGGCGCGTTTGATCGAGACGGGTCGCATCAAATGCGCGGGATATTGAGCGGTTCGGAGGAGCGGAGATTCAGGTTTTGGTAACCCCCGCCGCCGCATCGTGACTTTCGCATCCCATGACGGGATGGCGCCGCCGGGCGATCCGTCGGCAACGGCCAGAATGCTGCTACAGCCGCCACCCGCGGCAAGACATGCTCCGCGCAAAGCGCCGGAAGCCAAGGAAGGAATGAAGGAATGTCGTCAGTTCTGACAAATACCAGCGCAATGGTCGCCCTGCAGTCGATGAAGAGCGTCAATGCCAGCATGAACAAGGTCCAGTCCGAAATCTCGACTGGCAAGTCTGTGGGATCGGCCAAGGACAACGCCGCGGTCTGGGCCATCTCGAAGGTCATGGAATCGGACGTGAAGGGCTTCAAGGGTATCTCCGACAGCCTCGCCCTGGGATCTTCGACGATTACGGTCGCTCGCAAGGCCTCGGAAGCGGTGACGGACCTTCTGACCGAGATGAAGGGCAAGATCGTTGCCGCCCAGAACGACAACGTCGACCGGACAAAGATCCAATCCGACATCGACAAGCTGGTCCAGCAGGTCAACACGGTGGTCGGGTCGGCTCAGTTCAACGGCCTGAACCTGGTGAACGGCTCGCAGTCGACCGTGGATATCCTGTCGTCTCTGGATCGCAGCGGGACCGGTGTCACGGCGTCGTCGATCACGGTGAACGCGCAGAACCTGGCGACCGGTGGCTATGTCACGAACGACGTGTTTTCGGCTTCGACCGGCGGCACAATCTCGACCGGTGCAGACACCTTCGTTCTGGCGCTTGACCAGGGCGGCGGGGCCGATGACATCACCATCGCCGACGGCACCAATGCCTGGGTCGCCGGTGACAAGATCTCGATCCGGATCGGCAACATGGAAGCGTCGTATACGGTTTCCGCGAATGACGTGGATACAGCCAATGCTTCGCTGGCCTCGACCGTACCGGACATGATCGCAGTCGGTCTGAAGAATGCCATCGACGGGCTGGGTATCAGCGGCCTGACGGTCAACTTTGACAGTGCCAACCCGGGCCAGCTGGCCTTCGTCAATGACGGGACCAAGGACTTGTCGGTGAGCGGCCAGTACAAGAACGCGGGCTCCGGTGGCCTGGGCGCGTTGTCGTCGATCGACGTGTCGACTTCCTCGAACGCCAAGACGGCGCTGGGGTCGATCGAAAGCATGTTGCAGATCTCGATCGATGCGGCGGCTGAATTCGGTTCCGCCCAGACGCGGATCGACATTCAGTCGAATTTTGTGAGCGAGCTGTCGGATGCGTTGAAGGCCGGGATCGGAACCCTGGTCGATGCCGACATGGAAGAGGCAAGCGCGCGACTGCAGGCGTTGCAGGTGCAGCAGCAGCTTGGCATCCAGGCACTTTCGATCGCCAACCAGCAGCCGCAGAACCTGCTGTCGCTGTTCCGGTAAGGAAAATCGCCGGGGTCTTTGGGCCCCGGCACTCCTTTCCTTGATCCACCCCATAGCCGGAACACCTTGACATGACCCCTTATTCGAACCTCGCCTATGCCCAGCCGACCGCGCCCACAAGGACGCCTCGCGCAGCCGAATATGAAGTGATCGCAAGGATCACCCAGCGGCTTTCGTCAACCGCGGCGCGGCGAAAGCAAAACCATCCCGCCTTCATCGAAGCCTTGGCCGAGAATGAGCAACTTTGGTCGACCCTGGCGGCCGATGTGGCCGATGATGGCAACGGACTGCCGCAAGCCCTTCGGGCGCGCCTATTCTATCTTTATCAGTTCACCGCAGAGCACAGCCGCAAGGTGCGCGCTGACTCCGCCAACCCGGAAGTTCTGGTCGAGATCAACACCGCCGTCCTACGTGGCCTACGCGGCGAAGGAGCGCCCGCATGAGTGGCCTTGTCCTGAAATTGGGTCCTCATGAGCGTGTCCTGATCAATGGCGCGGTAATCGAGAACGGTGACAAGCGGTCGC
The DNA here is from genome assembly GCA_049662025.1 of Paracoccaceae bacterium. Taxonomy (GTDB): domain Bacteria; phylum Pseudomonadota; class Alphaproteobacteria; order Rhodobacterales; family Rhodobacteraceae; genus Pseudogemmobacter. The sequence goes on from JBATAV010000419.1 coordinate 16,971, forward strand.
GGCTGGCAATCATGACGCCGAATGCCAACATCCTGCGGTTGCGCGATGCTATTCATCCCGAAGAGGCCAATACGCCGGTTCGCAGGGTGTGCTACATCGCGCAGCTGGTGCTGTCGGGCGATGCAGATGCCGCTGATACCCGACATCAGCTCTTGCGCGGTATCGAGCAGCTGAGCCAGGTGTTGACAGACTCGGACAGCCGGACCCTGCTGACGCAGGCCAGTGCGGCGGTGCTGGAAGATCAGCATTACCAGGCCCTGAAGGCATTGCGTGGGCTGCTGCCCCGTGAAGAGCGGCTTATGGCCGCCGGCCGCGCATGACCTTCCAGCCGGTCATACCCTTTGGCGGTTTTGCCGGCTGGGCCTTTCTGAAGCGCACCATGACCACGCAGCAGGCTGCGCTTCAGGCTTCGTCCACCAACCAACGAGACGAGGCCTATTTCCGGGAGAAAATCGGCAAGATCGAGACTGCGGACGATCTGGTTTCGGACCGGCGACTGCTTCGGGTGGCGTTGACCGCATACGGGCTGGAGGGAGACATCAACAACAAGGCCTTCATCCGCAAGGTCCTGGAAGACGGGACGTTGAAGGAAGGCGCGTTGTCCGGCCGCCTGGCGAACAAGCAATACGAAAAGTTCTCGGCGGCCTTCGGTTTTGGAGATTTCTCGGTACCGCGGTCGCAACTGTCCGATTTCGCCGACAAGACTCTCGCGCTTTACCAGGCAAGGCAGTTCGAATCGGCGGTGGGAGAGCAGAACAATGGCTTTCGCCTGGCACTGAATACCGAACGCGAACTGGGTTCGCTGGCCGCAAAAAGCGGCAGCGAAGATACCAAATGGTTCACCGTCATGGGCAATGCACCATTAAGGCAGACCTTTCAGACGGCCCTTGGCTTGCCATCCAGCTTTGCGTCGATTGATCTGGACCAACAGTTGAGCGTCTTGAAAAGTCGGGCGGAATCCTTGTTCGGGGACGACAGCATCAGCCAGTTCACGGATCCGGACAAGATGACCAAACTGGTACGCACCTATCTGGCGCGGAGCGAGATCTCGAACATCGCGTCACCCACCGCCTCGGCCTCGGTCGCACTGCAGCTGCTGCGAGGCGGGTGAGTCCAGCTGACCAGAGACCCGTTTCCTCCTCCATTTTGAGGTAGAATCCGCTCCGAACGAGGAGACGGAGAATGAAGCGATCGAGGTTCAGCGAGGAGCAGATCATCCATTGCCCGGCAGGCGATTGCAAAGCAATCTGCCGAGAGGGGCGATGCTCAAGGAGCAGGAGGCCGGCATGTCGACGGTCGATGTCTGCCGGAAGCACGGGGTGAGCAGTGCGACCTTCTACAAATAGTCGATCATTGGAACGCCATTGGTCCGAGAGACAATGTCGACGCGAAGTATGGCGGCCTGGAAGTGTCGGACGCACGGCGGCTGCGGGCCCTTGAGGACGAGAACGGCAAGCTGAAGAAGCTTCTGGCCGAGGCGATGCTGGAGCGAGACCTTGTCCGCCATTGGTCCGAGGACAATGTCGAGCGCCATCCTGAAGGATGGCGCGACAAAAAAATGGTAGCGCCCGGCGTCAGACGGGAAGCGGTGGCCCAGGCTTGTGCGACGCACGGTGTGAGCCAGCGTCGGGCGTGCCAGGCTTTGGCCGTGGACCGATCGAGCGTGCGGTATCGCAGTATCCGGCCGGACGATTCCGATGCGCGGTCCGCGATGAAGGCCGTGGCGGGCGAACGGCGACGGTTCGGTTATCCCGTTGCCCGGCAGGTGATGCTTTGCATCACCGAGAGGGGCGCATCCATGTGATGCTGGAGCGGCTGGGGATCGTGATGAACCTCAAGAAGCTGCGGCGGCTCTATCGAGAAGAACGGCTGCAAGTGCGCCGTCGGGGCGGTCGCAAACGGGCCTTGGGAACGCGGCGGCCGATGTTGGTGCCCGATGCGCCGAACGTGCGCTGGAGCCTCGACTTCGTCAGCGATGCGCTGACGGACGGTCGGCGGTTCCGTGTCCTCGCGGTGGTCGATGATCACACGCGAGAATGCCTGACCTTGGTCGCCGATACCTCCCTGTCGGGCCAGCGCGTCGTTCGTGAACTGGACGCCGTGATCGCCCGTCGGGGCCGTCCCGCGATGGTTGTTTCCGACAATGGCACCGAACTGACTTCGATGGCCGTCCTGGCTTGGTGCCAGCGCACCGGGATCGACTGGCACTACATCGCGCCCGCTGCCCGGCAGCGCATGCGTGCATGCGCGAGAGGGGGGCAAGCCCATGCAGAACGGTTTCATCGAGAGCTTCAACGGGCGGTTCAGGGATGAGCTGCTCAATGAGACGCTGTTTTCAACACTCGGCCAGGCCCGGCAACAGATCGGGAACTGGCAGCACGACGACAACCACAACCGCCCGCACTCCGGCCTCGGGAACATCCCGCCAGCCGAGTTCGTGGCAAAGAAGGGGCTGGAAATGCGCGCCGCGTAGCCCCAGAAATCAACCCGCGGATTCTCCGATGAACCGGAGGAGAGATGGGTCTCAGGTCACTGGGAAAGCCATTTTCGATCCGACTTGGGTCGGGGATGGCCCAGCGATCCTGACGTTGCAGTCTGCGTTTGACTCGAATCCGAACACGGGTTCGAATGGAGCGTGCTCAGGTTCTGAGACAGGCCTGAAGCCGGGCGAAGCTGGCCTCTGGCCCACCAGCGGGCGCGTCCTCGGCCAGGAACCCATCCAGCATTGGCCAAAGCCGAATCGCCCGGTCTACCGCGTGGTCGGTGCCTTGAACGTAGAGCCCTGCCTGCACCATCATCTCAGCCCGGTCGTAAGCGCCCAGAGTACGGCGAGCGTCGGCTATCAGGTCGTTTTCGGCGCTGTTTGCAGCCTCGGGCAGGCTACGTGAAACAGATCGCAACAGATCGATCGCCGGATAGCGACCGCGTTCGGCTATCTTTCGGTCCAGCACGACATGACCGTCAAGCGTGCCGCGAATGATGTCGGCCACCGGCTCTTCCATGTCGGACCCGGCGACAAGGACGGAGAACACCGCCGTGATATCCCCGGCATCGCCAGCACCAGGGCCTGCACGTTCGGCCAGAGCCATGATCGAATGCGCGGTCGAGGGCGGATAGCCCCGCAAAGAAGCGGATTCGCCTGAAGCGAGCGAAACCTCGCGATGGGCTTCGGCGTAGCGGGAGACGGAATCGACCAGCAGCAGGACGTGCAGGCCCTGATCCCGAAAATGTTCGGCCACCGCCATGGCCGACAACGCACAGCGGCGACGCATCAGCGGTGATTGATCGGAGGTGGCGGTGATGACCACGCTTCGGGCCATACCCTCTCGGCCCAACACCCGCTCGGTGAAATCGCGCAACTCTCGCCCGCGCTCTCCGACCAGGGCGATCACCGCGACATCAGCAGCGACGCCACGCGCGAACTTCGCCAGTAGCGAGGATTTTCCTACACCCGACCCGGCGAAGAGGCCGATCCGCTGGCCGCGCACGAGTGGCAGCAGCGTGTCGAAGACGGCGACGCTGGTGGAGAGCCGTTCGCCCATCGGTCGGCGTTCGGCGGCCGGGGGCGGTGCACCGGTCATGGCGCGGCGAAGTGGCCCGCGCATCAGCGGCCGCCCATCCAACGGTCGACCGATCGGGTCGATGATCCGGCCCAACCAGCTTGCATCCGGGGCAATTGTTGCGGGACCGATCAGCTCTACCCGAGCACCGATTGTCAAACCCTCAGGGTCATCCTCCGGCAGGATGGTAGCGCCGATTCTGGAGAGGCGGACGATTTCCCCGCCCAGCATGCCGGCCCCAGTCTCTGCCACAACCCTGTCACCCAGCGCTGCCGCGCCAAGACCGGTGACGGTAAAGGTGCCGCGACCGGTTTCGGACACCCGACCGACCGCGCGGACAGGCTCCAACTCGGCGATTTCAGCCCTGAGGCCATCGAAGATGCCGGCCACGTCGATCCCCTTTTGTTCACTGCTTACCCTTTCTAAAGGAATCACCCTTAAGTCTTGGTGAAGCAAATCGAGGGAGAAGCCCCGATGTTCGAGAAACTGGAACTTACCAGAATGGCACAGGCGCTGGCGGCCCATGCGGGAAGCCGGATGGGGGTGATCGCGAAGAACATCGCGCACGCCGACACGCCTGGCTTCAAGGCGCAGGATATCGCTGATTTTGCCTCGGTCTGGCAAGACAGTGGCGAACCGATGCGCACCACCCGCCCTGGCCACATCACTGAACCCTCCGGCATGTCGGCCGCTGTTCCCTTTGACAGCGGCGGGTCCGAAGCGCCCAACGGCAACTCGGTTTCGCTGGAAAAGGAGATGGTGAAATCCGTCGAGGCCCGACAGGAGCACGAGATGGCCCTGGCAATCTATCGCACCACCGCCGAGGTCATTCGTGCCTCACTTGGCCGTAAATAGGGGGCGTAGATGAGCGACCTGATCACTTCATTGTCTTTTGCGGCCTCGGGGATGGAAGCGCAGGCGACCCGTTTGCGGCATGTGTCCGAGAATATCGCCAACGTCGATACGCCCGGTTACCACCGCAAGGTGATGTCCTTTGACGAAGCCATGGACACCGGCCTTGTCGAAGCCGGCCCGGTTCAGCTGGACCAGTCCGAGCTGGTCAAGATCTATGACCCGGGCAACCCGCTAGCCGACGAGACCGGGAATTATGACGGATCCAACGTCGATCTTGTGATCGAGATCGCGGACGCGCGCGAAGCGCAGCGCAGCTATGAGGCGAACCTCAAACTTTTCGATCAGGCGCGGCAAATGACGCAAAGCCTGTTCGATTTATTGCGGCGATAAGGAGAATCCCTGAATGGACGTGAAAAGCTCTTTCGCCGCACAGACCTATGCGCAGGCCAGAACGGCCGCAGCGCCAAAGCCCGGCACTGCCGAAAGCGGCGGAAGCCTGGGCCAGTTCGCCAGCAGCTTTACCGAAGCGCTGATGAACCACGAAGCGACGGCCCGCGCCGCCATGACCGGCGGCGCGGATCCCCATGCCCTTGTCGAAGCGCTGGCCTCGTCGCAGTTGGCAGTGGAAACCGTCGCCACGGTGCGCGACCGGGTGGTCGAGGCCTATCAGGAAATCCTGAGGATGCCGATATGACCGAAGCGGCGATCTTCGACGTGCTGCGACAGGGGCTGTGGGTCGCCACGATGATCTCGGCGCCGTTGCTGACGGTGGCTCTGGTTGCGGGCGTCGCGATCGGCCTTCTGCAGGCGCTGACTTCGGTTCAGGAAATGACTCTGACCTTCGTGCCCAAGGTGGCGGCGATGCTGGCGGTGTTCTGGGTCTCGATGAGCTTCATGACCTCGACGCTGGTGGCCTTTTTCACCGACACGATCATTCCGAAGATTGCGGGGGGTTGAGCCATGGATGCGGCTGGATATACTGCGCTGAGCCGCCAATCCGGCCTGATGCGCGAAATGCAGATGGTGGCGAACAACATCGCCAACATCTCGACCAGCGGTTTTCGCCGCGAGGGCATGGTTTTCGCCGAACATGTGTTCGGAATGGACGAAGAACCTTCGCTTTCGATGGCAAACGGCAATGCTCGCGTCGTCGACATTTCGCAGGCCGGACTGACGATGACGGGCGGCAGCTTTGACTTCGCGATTCAGGGCGACGGGTTCTTCCTGATCGAGACGCCGCAGGGTAACCGCCTGACCCGCTCTGGCAGTTTTACCCCGTCGGCTACGGGTGAGTTGGTCGATTCCGACGGTCAACGGCTGCTGGATGCTGGCGGTGCCCCGGTCTTCGTGCCCCCCGATGCCGGGCCGGTCAGCCTGTCGGAAGACGGCACCCTTTCGGCCGGGGGTACACCGCTGGCGCAGATCGGGCTTTGGATGCCAGCCGATCCGATGACGCTGCGCCACCAGTCGGGCACGCTGTTCGACGCCGGCGCCGTGGAGCCCGCCCAAGGCGCCAAGATCTTTCAGGGGTTTCTGGAGGACAGCAACGTCAACCCGGTGTCCGAGATTGCCCGGATGATCGAAGTGCAGCGCGCCTATGAGCTTGGCCAGAAATTCCTTGATGCCGAGGATGGCCGGGCGCGCAGCGTGATCGAAACCCTTGGACGCTGAGGACCAGGATGAAAGCCCTACAGATCGCCGCGACCGGAATGGCTGCCCAGCAGATGAAGGTCGACGTGGTGTCGAACAACCTCGCCAACATGTCGACCACCGGCTACAACGCCCGCCGCGCGGATTTCGCTGACCTGCATTATCAGCAGATGGCGCGGCCCGGAACGGTCTCGGCCGCAGATGGTACCATGCTGCCGACCGGGGTGCAGATCGGCCTTGGCGTGCGTCCGGCCGCAGTTTCGGTTGTTCTGGCGCAGGGCACGCTGACTGCGACCAATGGCGATCTGGATGTGGCTATCGAGGGGCCAGGATATCTGGAAGTGACAATGCCATCAGGGGGCGCTGGCTACACCCGCGACGGATCGCTGAAACGTTCGCCGGACGGGCAGATCGTCACCGCAGACGGCTTTCCGGTTGCGCCCGGAATCACCATTCCTTCCGACACACGCAGCCTTGCGATCAACGCCTCGGGCGAGGTCTATGCCTATTTCGACGGCGTCGTGCAGCCCCAGCTTCTGGGCCAGCTGACGCTGACCGGCTTTACCAATGAAAAGGGGCTTGAGGCGATCGGCTCCAACCTGTTTCTGGAAACGCCCGCGTCGGGGCCACCTTTGACAGGCGCTCCGGGCACGACCGGGCTTGGCACCGTGCGGCAGGGCTACCTTGAGGAGAGCTCGGTCGATCCGGTGCGCGAAGTGACCGAACTGATCAAGGCTCAGCGCGGATATGAACTGAACGCCAAGGTCATCACGGCCGCCGACCAGATGTTGGCAGCAACGACGCAGGTCCGCTGATGTGGTTGCGAATCGGAATCTTGCTAGCACTTTCTACCTCGGCGGCGATGGCCGATAGTGTAGTCGCCGTGCGCACCCTGCCCGCGCAAACTGTCGTGCAGGAGGGCGACGTCGCGCTGGTGGATGCTGAAATCGATGGCGCACTGACCGAGATCGGCCCCGCACTGGGGCAAGAGGTGAAGATAACGGTCTACGCCGGGCGGCCTTTGCGGCCTTCCGATCTTGGCACACCGACCCTGGTAGAGCGCAACCAGATCGTGAACCTCGTCTACATGTCGGGCACGCTGACCATTCTGGCGGATGGCCGTGCCCTGACACGCGGCGCCGAAGGTGACGTGATCCGCGTGATGAACCTTGCTTCAAAAACCACTGTCTCGGGCCGTATCGCCCCGGATGGTCGCATCCTTGTTGGAGACCTGAATTGAGTCGTTTTTGCCGTTTCATTCCCGTTGCCATGCTGCTTGCTGCCTGCGGAGACCTTGGGCAAGTCGGGCGGGCGCCGGACTTCGACCCTCTGGAGGGCAGCTATGAGCATCATTCGCTCTACTCTTCGCAGATGCCCAAGAGCGCGGATCCCAACTCCCCAACCGATGCCTCGTCGCTTTGGACTGGAGAGACCGGCTCCTTGCTGGGCGACAACCGGGCAGCGCGGCGCGGTGACATCATGACGGTTGTGATCGAAATCGACGACAAGGCGGAGATCTCGAACAGCTCTGGCCGGACGCGGTCCGGATCGCAGAGTATGGGAATTCCGTCGCTGTTCGGCATTCCGCAGCGGATCGACCAGTCGTTGCCCACCGGTGCCAGCATGGCTGATGCCGTGGACACGTCGTCCAAGTCGACCTTCAGCGGCAATGGCAGCGTCTCGCGCAAGGAAAAGCTGACGCTGCGCGTTGCGGCGACTGTGGTTGAAGAGCTTCCGAACGGCGTCTTGCGGATCGAGGGCCAGCAGGAAGTGCGCGTGAACTTCGAGATGCGGGTGCTGACGGTCACCGGCTATGTCCGGCCCGCCGATATCTCGCGTCAGAACGAGATCACTTACGACAAGATCGCCGGGGCGCAGATTTCCTATGGCGGCAAAGGACAGATCACAGAGGTGCAGCAGCCCCGATATGGCCAGCAGATCACCGACATCGTGCTGCCGTTCTGATCATGATCCGCAAACTCATCCCCATTCTCTTGGCGCTGGTCGGTCTCGGGGCGGGAATCGGCACCGGATTGTTCCTGCGACCACCGCCCGAAACACCCGTCGAAGTCGAGAAGGCTGCGGAACATGCCGCAGCCGAAAGCACTTCGCCGCCCGACTACGTAAAGCTGAACAACCAGTTCGTCGTGCCGATCATCGAGGGCGGTCGCGTAGCCTCGATGGTGGTCCTTTCACTGAGCCTTGAGGTGACTGCCGGGCATACCGAAGAGGTCTATTCGCGCGAGCCGAAGATCAGGGACGTCTTGCTTCAGGTTCTGTTCGATCATGCCAACAGTGGCGGATTTCGCGGCTCTTTCACGGACGGATCGAACCTTGTTCTGTTGCGCCGTGCCCTGAAGGAAAAGGCCATTGGCGTCTTGGGCGAAATCATCACCGATGTATTGATCACGGAAATCGCCCGTCAAGACAGTTGACGTCGCGATCTCGTCGCCGAAATCTTCTCCAGCACCTGCTTGCGGCCAAAGGCCGTCCGGGTTTCCCCGGCGGCCTGATGACAGATTGCGGTCTGTGTCGCCAGCCGCAGGTTGATCTCGGCCCGCCGCCCCGCTGCCCATTGCTCATAGCCGAACCGGGCCATTTCCGGCGCCGGCCAAGGCAGCCCTTCTTCTGGCTGGCCCGCCTCGAGCGCGGCCAATTGAAAAAGCAGTTGGTCGCGCGCAGCATTGGCCTGACGCAGCGTTTGCGACCGGGCATCCATCACCAGGGATGCCATTTCCTGCAAGCGACGCAATCTCTCCCGATCCGAGTTCATTTGCGCCGAGCCTTCTTGCGCATCGCGTCAGAAAAGCGGATCGCCGCAGCCACGGCGGCATAGTGTTCCGGGCGGATGTCGCGACCGACCTCCACAGTTGCAAAGAGCGCACGGGCAGTTGGCGGGTCGCGACGAATCGGCACTCCGGCTGCCTGCGCGCGTTCACGGATGCGGGCGGCAATCTCATCGGTTCCCTTGGCTACACAGCGAGGCACACTGCCCTTCCCGCGGCTCCAGATCAGCGCGACGGCGTAGTGGGTTGGGTTGACGATAACAACATCGGCCTTTGGCACATCGACCAGCATCCGGTTGGTGGCAATCTCCTGCGCCCGGCGCCGCCGATCCGCCTTCATGTGCGGGTCTCCCTCGCTTTCCTTGAATTCGTCCATCATCTCCTTGCGAGTCATCCGATTGCGACGGGCGAACTCGGCCCGTTGCCACAGATAATCGGCCAGGCCAAAAGTGGCCGCGATGATCAGGAACAGCTTGAGGAAACCCATAATCCGATCTGCCAGCAGCATTGTTATCGGACCCGGCTCCATTCGGGTGGTCAGCAAGATGTCGCCTGAGGCGCCGCGGAGGTACGTTGCCAACAATCCGGCCACTGCCAGCATCTTGGCGAAGCGCTTGGCAAACTCCACAAGGCCGGACCGTCCGAACTTCTGTTTGGCGTTCGACAGGATGGAAAGCCGCGAGAGTTTGAAGCCAAGCTTGGAGGGCGCGAATACAAGTGAGCGCGTGGCAATCAGGTATGCCGTCACCAATATGGCAGGCCCGGCCAACAAGAGTACAACCGGACCAGCCATCTGCAGAGAAAGCCCGGAAATCTGCGCGGATGCGCCCTCGTGAAACAACTGGGCAATGCGGTCGGGCTGGTCGAGAAAGACCATCCCGGCCTCTCCGGCCGCACGAACGGCCCAGCCGCCAAACAGCAGCATCGCCAGAACCAGCCCGGTGAATCCGACGGCCGTCTGCAGATCTTCGGACCGGGCAATATCGCCCTGCTCACGGGCCTGAGCCAGCTTTCGTTCTGACGGAGCGTATTCCTTTTCGGCGTCGTCGTCTTCTGCACCTGCCATCATCAGCCTCCAAAGGGCCGATCAAGGGCGAGGTCAAGCGCCTCTTTCCAGACCGAAAGGATGATCGGTGAGGTGACGGCCAGAAGGACCAGCCCGCCTAGGGTCAGCACCGGGGCGCCAACCATGGTAACCATCAGCTGCGGCATGGCGCGATTGATCGCACCAAGTGCCAAGTTGTAAAGAAGTGCCGCAAGGACAAAGGGAGCGGCCAGTGAAAAGGCAAGGCCGAAGACGGCCGAGATGCGGCCCAGCCCCCATTCCGCCAGATCGGCGGCCGCCGGAAGCTGGCCCTGTGGAATCAAATCATAGGACATGATCAAGAGGCCCGTTGCCCGGCTCAAGCCACCCATTGCGACAAAAAGGGCGAGCCCGGCCAGTACGAAGAGATTGGCAACGATCGGCTGCGGTTCTGGACCAGTTCCGGCGAACATCTGGGCCAGCGAGGTCGATTGTGCCACGATCGTACCGGCGGTCTGCAGCCCCAGGACAAGCAAGCGAAGACCAAAGCCGATGATCAGCCCGGCCGCCGCCTCTGTCGCCAGCGGACCAAGAAGCCCGGTCGGCAGTTGCGATTGGCCCGCTACCGCAGGCGCAACGATGGCTGTCAGGGCGACGGCGACGGCCAATTTCACCCGTTGTGGGACCATTTGTTCCCCGATCGCCGGGATCAGAGCGACGGCTGCCCCGACACGCAGGAAGACGAGCGCCGCTTGCCAGATAAAATCTTCCGCAACGCCAGACATTTGCGACAGGGCGGCAATTACCCCGTTCATGCGGCCACTTGCCCCAGCAAGGCAGGTCGAACCTCAAGCCCGATTTCCTCATAGGACAGAACCGGCGCCTGAATGCCTTTCGCCTGCACGACGGTTCGCAGAAACCGGCGTCTTGCAGCCGAGGTGACGAGCGCCGGATGGTTCCCGGTTTCGATGGCCCGGTTCAGCCGCTCGGCAATGCCGTTTGCCAGTTTGGCAAACAGGTCTGGCGGCAGGGCAACGTCGCGGTTGGTGCGGTCGCCGTCCATCTGGTGATTGGCGAAGGTCCGTTCCCAATCCGGCGCAAGCTGGATCAGGGGGATGGTGCCATCGGGACGCTTGAATTCGGCCACGATCTGAAAGCCAAGGCGTTGACGGACGTGTTCGCAAACCGCTTCGGCCCCGCCAAGCGACCTGGCCTCGGCAATGGATTCAAGGATCAGCGGCAGGTTGCGGATCGACACACGCTCATCCAGGAGCATGCGGAGAACGGAATGCAGCAGGTCCATCGGCACTTTGTCGGGCACCAGGTCGTCCAGCAGCCTCCGGTTTGCTTCGGCCCGCGCCTGGTCGGAAAGGTTGGTGAATTCATCGAGAAGGCGTCGTAGGCCGCGCAGGGAAAGCAGCCGGGCGAGATTGTTTTTCAGGACTTCGAGAAGATGCGTGGCAAGCACTTCGGCCGGGGACACCACGGTCAGCCCGGCGAGGGCCGCGTCTTCCTGAAGATCGGGGCGAATCCACCGGGCGGGAGCACCATAGACCGGTTCTTTCACATCGTCGCCGTCCGGTGCCGGAATGCCGTCGGACAACAGAACCAGCACACGATCGGGCATCAGGCGGTCGCTGACACGTTCGACGCCCTGAATGCGGATTCGGTAGCTTCCGGAACGCAAGGCAGCTTCGTCGGTCAGTCGGATTTCGGGCAGGATCAAGCCATAACTCGCGGCGATGTGGTTGCGCATGTTGGAGATGCGCCCGTCCAGGCCGGTGGCCGGATCAAGCGCCATCGCCACCAGATTCGGCGCAAATTCGATATGGATTTCGTCAAAGTCCAGAATGTCGCCGATCTGCCTGCGAACCGGCTGTTCTGCGGGCTTCTTGTCGTCTTCGGCCGCTCCGGGCTTGGCCTTTGCCCCCATCCATGCCGCAGAACCCAGCCCCACTGCGGCCGCCATGAAGGGCAGAAAGGGCATGCCGGGCACAACGGCGAACAGCGCCATCAGGGCCGCGACCGTCGCCAAGGCAGCCGGGTAACGACCGAGTTGAGCAAAGAAGGAAACGTCCACCGCACCCTTTGCGCCGCCACGAGACAAAAGGAGTGCGGCAGCGACCGAAATGACAACGCCGGGGATTTGGCTGACCAGGCCATCGCCGACGGTCAGGATGGAATAGGTCTGGAATGCGCGGCCAATATCCATTCCGTGCATGAAGATTCCGACCGCAAGCCCGACGATCAGGTTCAATGCCGTGATCAGAAGGCCCGCGACTGCATCGCCCTTCACGAATTTGGATGCACCATCAAGCGAGCCGAAGAAGTTCGTTTCCGCCAGCTCGATCTCGCGCCGACGCTTTGCCTCTTCGTGAGTGATGGCGCCTGCTGCCATGTCGCTGTCGATCGCAAGCTGACGACCAGGCATCCCGTCCAGCGCGAACCGGGCGCCGACTTCGGCCATGCGTCCGGCGCCCTTGGTGATCACGATGAAGTTGACGATCAACAGAACGATAAAGACCACGAGCCCGAGGACAAGGTTGCCGCCCATAATGAAATCAGCAAAGCCCGCAATGACATGCCCGGCTGCGGAAGTTCCGGTGTGGCCCTGACCGATGATCAGCTTGGTTGACGATACGTTCAGCGACAACCGCAGCATCAGGGATGCGAGCAGGATCGTCGGGAAGGCGGAAAAATCCAGCGGGCGTTCGATGAACAGGGTAACGGTCAGCATCAGGATTGCCAGCGCGAAGGATAGAGCAAGGCCGATATCCAACACGGTTGACGGGACCGGAAGGATCATCATTCCGATCACGGCCATGAGGGCGAGGGCGAGAAGAACGGTGGGGCGGAAGATCTCTTGCATGGTCAGGCGGGGAGGCAAATCATGGCCCTCCGATCAGCGGGCGGGCGGTTGATACAAGCGGAACGATCGATCCGGCAGATCTCACGCCTCCGCCCTGGAAAAGCGGAAACGCGTTGGTGCGGACAGGTGTTCGGGCGGTCACGGCGGAAACTCTCTGGCCTTCCAGCGCAGCATAGATCGGCTCAAACCGGGCGAGGTAGCGTTCCGCCACCTCCGGGGTGCCGGAATGATAGGCCCCGGCAGCGGCCACCCAGTCTTCACTGTCGCCCGCAAGTCTGCCAACCAGCCGCGCCGCATAAAGGGCGTTTTCAACCGGGTCCATCATCTCTTCCAGCGACGCGAAGGCCGACCCGTGCCACCGGTGATTCAATTGAAAACACCCCACATCGATGTTGCTGACCCCCACCGCCAGTGCATCGGAAAGGTAGGTCAAGGCCTCATCTCTGGTTGCGAACCAATGGCTTTTGCCACCCTCATTCAACGCCCAGGGCCAGGCCTGCACCTGCCCATCTTGCGTGCGGCCAGTCTCGGTCAGCGTCAGGGCCATCAGGACCTTCAGCGGAACGCCGGTCTTGCGCGAAGCTTCCTCTGCCGCCTGGTAGCACAGGTTCGTCGTGGCCAAGACCGCGGAATTGCGCGATTGAACGGGCAGAGCGATGAGTTGAGCAACCATACTCAGGATGAAGGCAAGCATTCTGCTGCGGGTCATGATGATTCCGAAAGGTCCGGCAGTTCCCCTACTGGCGACCTGCTTGGCCACCTTAAGGTCTGACGTGTTTCCAAAAGGTTACGGCGCTACTGACTGGGAGCAGGAGGGACGAGGCTGCCAAGCAGTGCTTCGATCTTGGCCCGCGCGGCGGCGCTTTCCTTGACCAATTCGGTTCCTCGGGCAATCGACCCCGGAGGCGACCCTTCGCCCTGCGCAGAAAGAAGACTCGCAGCGGCGCGCCAGCTTTCCGGGCCATCTGTCGCAACCAACGACCAATCCTGCGTCCATGTCAGTGCCCGCTGACCGGCAGTTTCGTCCCCTGCCTGCCGCAACGCATCTGCCGCAGCCTTCATGTCGCCTAGCTGCGCGATCGCGGTGGCGCGCAACGTTTCTGCCTCCGGAGAAGTGATTCCGGCCAGAAGATCCACGACGGCAGGGGCATTGCGCAGCATGATATGTGCCTTCGCAGCCATGAGTCGGACGTCGTCGCCCTCTCCCGGCCCGACAGGACCCAGCCAGGACAGCGCAAGATCGGGAAACCCAAGGCCCATAAGACGCTCTGCGATATCGTGGCGCACTGTCGCCTTCGTGGACGGGCGAGCCACCGCGTACCGTGCCGCCTCTTCCAGAAAGGAATCGTCGGGCATGGCAATCGCGGAAAGCGACCAAAGGTCCGAAAAGCTGTCGGGCGCCTGTTTGACTTCCGTGAAGGCTACATTAAAATCACCGGTCATTGCCGCTGCAAGGACCTTCGCCCGATGTAGGGCAGGAACCAGATTGGAACCCTTCGCATCATGTAGGAATGCATCAAGAGCCAACGGCAATCCAGGATCAATTTGATGACTCCCCTGAAAGGCCGCCTCGACCAGCGTCACCGCTGCCTCGTCCGTAGCTGGACCAGAGTCGCGCATGACACCTTCGGCCAGGTGCGTTGCAGTGACTTCGTCACCCTCTGAAAGGTGGAAACGTGCATCCATCAGTTCGACCTCCGGATTCCCTTCGACCGGCATTCGACGGATAGCGTCGCGGAGTTTTCTGGCCGTTTCATCATCTCCGGAGGCAATGAACATATCGACCAGGCCGCCGCCCAGGTGCTGACGCATCTGCGCTGGAAGGGCGGAAAAGCTGCGCGCCACCGCATCTGCATTGGTCGCGAGCGGAGGAACGCCATCACTGAGATGGGCAAGCGTGGCCCAAAGCGCGGCCGCCGAATCGCAGCTTTCCATGCCGTCAAAAGGATTGTCGACCGCTGTCTCTTCATCGACGATGAAGGACATGGCGCCGAGCAGCCGGACTTCTTCCTTTCGATCGCCGTCAAGAAAGCCGAGGTATTGTCGTGCCTCGACTCCGAAGCCAAGGAAGATGTGGAACCGGACCGATCTCAGAACTGCGTCCGGCACCGGGGCATCGAATTCCGTCAGCATGCCGGACCGCGCCAGGCCGAACTGCGCCGGGATATCACCAGACAAGCCCCAGGACGCAACATCAAGGTCCTTGTCGGTAAGGCAACTCTTTCCATCAGCCGCCATCTGACCGGCATGTTCGCGGTCATCGCCAGCCTTCAGGCCCGGCATCTCTCCGATGCTCACCCGCGACCAGGGTCCTTCATCAGAAGCGTTTCCATCGCCTGACGGCAGGCCGCCGTCGATGATCTCCACAACCCCCTGGGCGGCACCCTTGCTGATCTGTGCAAGAAGCGCATCGCGAAGCGGGTCGAGCGAGACTTCTCCTGTCGGCAAGGGCATGGGGACGGCGGCATCTTTGCCCTTCGACGCGGCGTTGCGTTGAAGGGCGATCCAGTCGTAGCCATCGCTCGAAGCAGATGGCGCAGCGTCCGTTTTACCGGAAGCAAGATCGGCAGGTTCGGGAGACGCTGGATCAATAGGGCTCTCGAAGCCGGAGCCTTCTGGTGGCGGGCCGGATTTGATGTCGATCACCACAATTCCTGAACGGAATTCGAAGGCGATTGCATGGCAAGCACAGGCCAGCGAGAATCGTAGCCGACCGGTCTTCGGGTCACGCCACAGGGCGGTGATCCGGTCGCGCGGAATCTTTTCGAAGGCCTGCGTCACGTCGAAGGCGGTGACTGCATTGCCAAATTCAAGTTCGTAACCGTCGACGGCACGTCCGAAGCGCCAGTTCCCGATATCGCGGGCCTCGACCACCAATCGGGTGAAATCCTTGTGCTCGCCGCCGGTAACCTTTGCAACCTCTGCCGAAACCGGCAAAGCGGCGAACAAGATGCAGGCCAGGGCGAGAATTCGAAAACGCATCAAGCGGCGTCCTGCTTCAACGCACGCAGCGCTTCTTCCAGATCGCTGAACCCGGGGCGAACGTGATGTGGAGTGTTCTGGCGTCCGACTTCGATGCAGATGTTCGCAGGGTGACGGTGCAGGTTGGCGACCAGAACTTCGCGGATCAGTTGGTAAAAATGCGCATCATCTTCGACCACCTGTTTTACCCTTGCCGCAAAGGGGCCCATCAGGCCGTAGGCGAGAAATACCCCCAGGAATGTCCCGACCAGTGCCGATCCGATCATGGCGCCCAGCACCTCGGGAGGCTGGTCGATCGAGCCCATTGTCTTGATTACACCCAGCACGGCGGCCACAATGCCCAGGGCGGGCAAACCATCGGCCATCGACTGCATCGCGTGGCTGGAGTGCATCGCGTGGTGCAAATGCGCTTCCATCCGTTTGTCCAGCACCTCTTCGACCTGATGCGGGTCGTCATAGTTCATCGACGCTGCGCGCAGGGTATCGCAGATCAGGTCCACAGCGTCGTGGTCGTGCTGGATCCGGGAATACTTGCCAAAGATCGATGAAGCGCCCGGATTCTCGACGTGTTCTTCAAGGCCAACCGGGTTCGATTTCGCAAGCCGGACCAGTTCGAACAACAGGCAAAGAAGCTCCCTGTAGTCGGCCGGTTTCCACTTGGAGCCCTTGAACACCTTGCCGATGTCCTTGACCGTATGCTTGATAGACGCAAGATCGTTCGAGATCAGGAAGGCCCCGACCGCCGCGCCGCCGATCATGATGATCTCGAACGGCAGCGCCTCCAAGATTGGCCCCATGCTGCCACCGTGGACAATATAGCCCCCGAAAACCATGACCAGAATGACGACGATCCCGATTATGCCGAACATTTTCCCCGCCCTATTCCTTGAGTTGTCGGGATTGTCGCCCCGTGCGGTTAAGAAGTTCCGAAGTCACTCTTTCGGCACGGAAGCGTTGCGCCCGGCCAGGATCGCGGTGACTGCATAGGCTTTTTCCGGCGCCATGCCGGCCATGACGGCCGCCGCAGCATCGGGACGCATACGGCCAAGGAAACCGGCGACAAAATCAGGTTCCATTGCGTCAAACAGCCGTGAGGCATCCTTGGGCTTCATGGTTTCGTAGACTGCCACCAGGCGGGCGATGTCTGCTTCCGCCGCCCCATCGGCAAGCGCCAGAGTCTTGCGCATCGCTTCCTCGGCGGCCTGAAGTTCCGCCAAGCGACCGGTAATTGCTTCATCTGCCAGGGCGAGAGCCGCCTCCCGATCCGCGACAGCCGCTTCTTGCGCTGCAAGGCGCCCTTCGCGCTCGGACAGTGCTGCAGCCAGGGCGGCGGGAGGGGCAGGACAGTCGCCTGCAGGGCCTGCAGCCTCCGCAATGCCAGCGGGCGTTTCTTGGGGTGCGTGCGCCTCTTTCGACGCTTCGGCCAAAGCCGAACCCAGGCCGTCGCCGAGACGAAGCGCCCCGGATGCGGCGAAAAGGATGGCAATGATGACCAGCGCGCCGCGGCTGCTCTTGCGTTTCACTCTTCATACTCCTGACTGTTACGATTCGCACGCCGCCGGACGAAGCGCAGCCTTCGGGCTTCATCCTCTGGTTCGGGATCGGGGGGTAAGGGCCTTGGCTCCGGCAGGTCGTGCAGCGAGGCCATGAGCAATTCCAGCCTGCGGGCAAGCGCCTCGGCCTTCCCGGTCAGACCTTCCAGATTCTTCTCCGACGAAGTGGCCACCCCGCGCGCCTTTTCTAACGCCCGCGTCATGTCGTCGACCTGCGCGGATAGCACGGCGATTGCGCCCCCCATGCCGGTTTCCAGGGTCGTGAACTTGCGTAGCCTTGCGGCAAGGACAAGGCAGTAGATCGACGCCCCTACCGTTGCCGCGATCATCATCATGTCGGCGATAAGTTGCACCGTTGCCTCCTCAGTTCAGCACGAATTCGGTGACAAGCAGGTCGCGCACCCTGCCCTCGCCCGTGACAATCTGCACGCGGCGCAACATCTGCGCCCGCAGCTTTGCCATGGCCGAGGGGTCTTCAAGATCGGCCACCGCTACGGCACGCAGATAGCTGTTCAGCACATCCAGAATGCGCGGCATCAGAATCGCGACCTCATCCGCATAGGCCTTGGCAACTTCCAGCTGTGCGGTGAACCGCAGATGCTTGCTTGACGACCCCGGACCAAGCGAGACGACAACCGGCTCGATCGGAACAAAGGCAATGTCGGGAAGCGGATCTGGTGCCTTTTCGGCGGCGTGCTCTTGGGAATGGTTCCCCAGGATCATCCCTGACCAAGTTGCGTAGAACCCGCCACCGCCCATCGTCAGCGCCAACAACAGGCCGACGATCAACGGTATCTTCGATTTCTTCTTCGTCGGTTCCGCATCCTGCGGCGCGTCAGCCTCTGCCAAGGCAGCCTCCATCACATTGCAGAACAAAAATAGATCAAAGGTCACTAACCGATTGTTAAGCGCGATCATTCAAAGCTTCCCGTCATGGGAGAACCCCTGCGGAGTGGAATTGTGCAGAACCTGATCTCCATCTGGTCGGCGCTGAATTTGCGGAAGAAAGCCATTGTTCTTGGCGCCACGGTGGCCATGTTTCTGGCCGTCCTCGGCCTTGCGCGCTTGGCCAGCAACCCAGAAATGGTTCTGCTTTACGCAGGGCTGGAGGCGGGAACCGCCGGTCAGATCGTGACCGCGCTGGATCAGCGCGCTGTGGCCTACGAGGTGCGGGGTGATTCGATCTATGTCGACATCAATGCCCGAGACAGCTTGCGTATGTCGCTCGCCGCGGAAGGCCTGCCGGCAGCCGGTGGTGCGGGGTATGAGCTGCTTGATTCGCTGACCGGCTTCGGTACCACATCGCAGATGTTCGATGCCGCCTATTGGCGTGCCAAGGAAGGAGAGCTGGCCCGTACCATTCTGGCCGTTCCGGAAGTGAAGTCAGCGCGCGTCCACATCTCGCAGGCGCCCACTGGCCCGTTCCGCCATGACGTAACCCCAACGGCCAGCGTGACCGTCACTACCTCCTCCGGATCGCTGTCAGAGGGCCAGGCACGGGCGCTGAAGCATCTTCTGGCAAGTGCTGTTGCGGGAATGCGGCCCGAAGACGTTCAGGTCATCGACGCGGTTGGCGGCCTGATCGCCACCAATGAAGATGTCGATGGGACCGGAGCAGGTGGGTCGGACCGCGCTGCCGAGGTTCGCCGAAACGTCGAGCGGTTGCTGGAGGCGCGCGTCGGCGTCGGCAAGGCCGTTGTCGAAGTGTCGGTCGAGATGGTCACCGAGCGCGAACAGATCACCGAACGCAAGTTCGACCCGCAGGGCCGGGTGGCAATCTCGACCGAGACAGAAGAGAAAAGCGAAACCGCCACCAAGCCGGGTGGCAATGTCACAGTTGCCTCGAACCTGCCCGAAGGCGATGCGGGGGCAGGTGGCAACGGCAAGTCACAGTCCAGCGGAACGAAAGAGCGGGTAAACTACGAGGTGTCGGAAACCCAACGCGAACTGTTGCGCGGCCCTGGCGCAATTCGTCGAATGACCGTTGCGGTTCTTGTCGACGGTGAGGTGGTGACGGCACAGGACGGAACCACGACCTGGCAACCGCGCACCGACGCGGAGCTCGCAACCTTGAAGGAGCTGGTCGCCTCGGCCGTTGGCCTTGATGAGGCGCGCGGTGATGTTCTGGCTCTGAAATCGCTTCAATTCACTCCTGTGGCCACACTCGGCACCGAAGCGCAGGCCAGCCTCTTGCCGCCGATTGGCCCGATCAACCTGATGTCTGCGATACAGATCGCCGCGCTGGGGCTGGTAGCCATCATCCTGGGACTGTTTGTGGTGCGGCCGATTCTGGCTTCGGGTCGCGCCGCGAAGGCTGCCCTGCCGGGGGCTGGCGAACCGCTGGCATTGCCTGGTTCGATGGGTAGCGGCGCCTTGACCGGCGAAATTGATGACGGCTTCTCACTGCCTGATCTCCCGATGGTCGACCTCATGGGCGGCGGCATGGACAATCAGGTCGCTGACAACCCTGCCACCCGCCTGCGCCGGCTGATCGAGGAACGACAGGCGGAATCGATCGAGATTCTGCGTGGATGGCTGGAGCATGAAGAGGAGCGCGCCTGATGCCGATGCCCCAACTGGAAGTGTTCGACGCGGACCCTTCGGCCAGACAACCCTCCGGCATGGTGGTAACGCAGCTTGGCGCGATCGAGGAGGCCAAACTTGCAGCATACGAACAGGGCTACAAGGCGGGTTGGGACGACGCCGCTGCCGCACAATCCGAAGATCAGAACCGGATTCGCGCCGATCTTGCGCGGAGTCTGCAGCAGCTTTCATTCACCTATCAGGAAGCTCGGTCTCATATCCTGAAGGCGATCGAGCCGCTTCTGGAAGAAATGGTCAACCGCCTGCTGCCGGAAACGGCACGTGAGACCCTTGCGCCGCTGGTGCTGGAACAGGTGATGCCGATGGCGGAAGAACTGACCGATCAGCCCGTGGTGCTGGTTCTGAACCCCGCGGTTCGTGCCGCAGTCGAGACCTTGATCGAGCAGGCAACTGGTCTGCCGATGAGCATCGAGGAAGAGCCGACTCTGCCCGAGGGCCAGGTCTACATCCGCCTCGGCGGCACCGAGGCCAAGGTAGACCTGACCCGGGTTACCGCCGATATCGCCGCGGCCGTACGCGGCTTCTTCAGTCTGTCCGAGGAGACCGACCAAAATGGATGATTCCACCGACAATAACCCCTTCAGCCAGGTCCCGATCGAGATCACGATTTCGGTCGGAAAGGCGCGTCCGCTCATCAAGGACCTGCTGCGCCTCAGCCGCGATGCCATCCTGCCGCTTGACCGGCGGGTTGACGATCCGGTGGAGCTTTATGTTGGCGACCGGTTGATCGCCCGAGGCGAGTTGACCGAACTGGAAGGCGATATGGCGGGTCAGTTGGGCGTGCGGCTGACCGAAGTTGCCAATCTGCGGGGCGGATTGTGAAACGAAGCTTTGTCACAGCCTTTCTTGGTCTGGCGACCGTTCTGGTTGCCGGGCCATCTCTGGCGCAGGAGTTGACACTGAATCTGGGCGAAGGCGGCTCGCTTGCCTCGCAATCGGTGCAACTCCTGGTGCTGGTAACGGTTCTCAGCATCGTGCCGGGGTTGGCGGTGATGGTCACCTGCTTTCCCTTCATCGTGACGGTGTTGTCGATCCTGCGGCAGGGTATCGGCCTTCAGCAGGCGCCGCCGAACATGCTGATCGTCAGCCTCGCCATGTTCCTGACCTGGTTCGTGATGGAACCCGTCTTTACCGAAGCCTGGACCAAGGGGGTTGAGCCCTTTACGCAAGACCAGATCGACATTCAGGTCGCGTTTCAGCGTGCATCAGAGCCGTTTCGCGGCTTCATGATCGGCCGCGTTGACCAGGAAACGTTCAATACCCTGGATGCCCTGCGTCCGCGCGCCGAAACCGGGATCGAGACCGCGCCGTTTTCAATTCTGGTCCCCGCGTTCCTGCTGTCGGAACTGCAGCGCGCCTTCGAGATCGGCTTTCTGGTTTTCCTGCCGTTTCTGATCATCGACCTGGTGGTTTCGGCTATCCTGATGTCGATGGGGATGATGATGGTTCCGCCTGCGGTCGTGTCGCTACCCTTCAAGCTGGCCTTTTTCGTGGTGGCCGACGGGTGGAGCCTGATTGCCGGTGCCCTGGTCAGAAGCTATGCCCCATAAGCGCAACCGTCAGCGTTCTCGAAATGCCTCCTGGCTCTTGTACAGAGGTTTCGTCAGGTAAGTGAGAATCGTCTTTCCGCCGGTCTGAAGCTCGACCTCGGCCTGCATGCCGGGACGAATTTCCATCGCCTTCTGGCGATCGGTCAGCTTTGCCATGTCGACTTTCAGCGTCACGATATAGTGCGGGTCGCCGTCGGCCGCGCGCGATCTTTCGTCGATGAACGTGTCGGCGGAAACGAACGTGACCTCGCCCTTCAGACTGCCCCAGATCGTGTAATCATAGGCCGACAGCTTCACCGTCGCCTCCTGCCCCTGGCGGACCGAGGCGATGTCGCGCGGCTTTACCTTGGCATCGATGAACAGTTCTTCGTCCAGCGGGATGATCTCAAGGATTTCCTCGCCGGGACGCACGACACCGCCGATGGTCGAAATGGCGATCTTGTTGACCACCCCGTGCATCGGCGCCATCAGGACAGTCCGTTCCAGTTGGTCCTGACTGATCTTCAGGTTCTGGCGCACCGAGGACAGTTCTTTCAGGGTCTCGGCATATTCCTTGGCGCGATCCAGATCGGTTTGCGTTATGGCGTCCGAGAGACGGTTTTCCGCATCCTGGTTGGCCTTGCGCGCCCGCGTCACGTCGATCAGCGGGGCGACGTCCTGGGCATACATCCGTTCCATTATGTCCAGCTCTTTTGCAGCCTGCTCCAGCACCGCTTTCGCCCCGGCCCGACGGGCCTCGAAATCTTCCTGACGGGCTCGGAGCAGCGTCGCCTCAGAGGCAACGATATCGGGCACGCGGGCAGCCAGCTCTAAGGGCACGAAGAATTTTGCCTCTCCGCGCATTTCCGCCTCGATCCGCAATTTGCGGGTTTCCAGTGCGGCGATCTGGTCGCTCAGATCGTCGACGGCAGTCTGGTACTGAGTGCCCTGCAGGCGACCCAGCATCTGACCGGGCTCTACCGTGTCTCCTTCCGAGACATCGAGCTGTGCAAGGATGCCACCTTCCAAGTTCTGGATGATCTGCGGACGCGAGGACGATACGACCGTCCCCTGCGCGCGAACGATTTCATCAACCCAGGCGAAGGCTGCCCAGAGAACGAACAAGGCAAAGGAGAGACCAATGACCCAGATCACTGCCGAAGGGCGCCCGGCACGACCTTCGAATTCGTTGGTCCATGTGGTCATTGCCCGCCTCCAGAGGCCTGCGCCTTGGCAAGGTGGGCAAGAACGGCATCCTTGGGACCGTCAACGGCAAGCCGCCCGTTCTGCATGATCAGCGTCCGGGATGTCAGCTGCAGGATCGGCACGCGATGGGTGGCGATGATGGCGGTGCGACCTTCAAGCCAGCCTTTCAGACGGCTGACCAATGTGGTCTCGAGTGTCTGGTCCAGCGCAGCGGTGGGTTCATCCAGCAGTACCACCTGCGGGTTCTGCAACCAGAGTCGGGCCCAACCGATGGACTGACGCTGACCGACCGACAGCCCTTCGCCAAGTTCGCGGATTTCAAGGTCCAGCCCACGCGGATGGTTGCGGATGAATTGGCCAAGGCCGGCGAAATCCAGCGCCTCCAGCAAGCGGTCGTCGTTGCGTTCAAGCTGGCTCATGTTCAGGTTGTCGCGGATGGTTCCGGCGATCAGCCGCACTTCCTGCCCCAGGTAGCCGATCCCACGCCGAAGATCGCGCGGGTGGATCTGGCCAAGGTCGACGCCGTCTATCAAGACACGGCCCTTCGACGGCTCGTATAGCCCAGCGAGCAGCCGTAGAAGGGTCGATTTCCCCGACCCGTTGGCACCAAGAACGGCGATGTGCTGGCCTGCAGGAATAGATATCGCGTTGATCTCGACCGTGGGCGAGGCCTGCGGATCGTAGCGGAACTCGACGTGGCGCAACTCGAAGGCGCCGACGATTTTTTCCCGCCGCAGATACTTGCGTCCGGCTTCCTCTGCCTGGGTCGCATTTGCCACCGCCTCAAGCGCGGTAAGGGCAGCCTTGACCTGGCTCCACCGCGCCATCATCGAGGAAACCTGCGCCAAGGGGCCAAGTGTGCGTCCAGTCAGGATGCCGATTGCGATGATGGTGCCGACGGTGAACTGGCCCGCGAAGACCATATAGGTGCCAACGACCACTGCCGAGATATAGGTCGCCTGCTGCACCGCTTGTGCCCAGGTCGATAGGATGGTTGTCAGGTGGCGCTGTTCGCTGCCCTTTACGGCCGAAAGCGTCACCAATTCGGCCCAAATACGCTTTACGCGGTCTTCTCCGCGTTGGGTCGTGACGGTTTCGTGTTCAAAGACACTTTCATACAGAAGCTTTGCGGCCTTGGTCGAGGCGCCGTGCGTCGAGGCGGTGATGGCGATCATTCGCTTTTGCATCAGGAAACCGGGCGCCACCATCAGGACGCCGCCCAACACCAGAACCCAGACCAGATTGCCACCGATCGAGGCGACAAGCGCCAGGAAGACCACGAGAAAGGGCAGATCGGCCATGGTGCCGACTGTCGAGGAGGTAAAGAATTCCCGGACCGAGCCGAAATCTCGCATCGCGGCGAAGATCTCCGAGGGTTTGCGCTCTCCCGGTCCCATCTTCATGCCGAGAAGGCGGCGCATCAAACGGGTTTGAACCGCCAGTTCGATCCGTTTGCCGGTATTGTCCATCAAGGTGGACCGCGCGATCTTCAGGATGCCTTCCATCACCACCGCCAGCATTACGCCCAGCGCCAGAACCCAGAGTGTGGGTTCCGACTGATAGGGTATGACTCGGTCGTAGACCTGCAGCGAAAACAGCGCGACGGCCACTGCCAGCAGGTTGGCGAACAGCGAACCGGCAGCCGCTTCGACGTATTGACGCTTGTAGTGACGGAATTCCCCCCAGAACCAGTGGGGCTTCTTTCGGTCATCGATGTGGCGTGCCTCGATGTCCGCCATCGTGGTGCGCGCCTGGAGGATTCGGCCAGCATAGACACGCATGAAGTCGGCCATGGGGACTTCGGTTCGCATGTCTTGGGCGGTCGTGTCGTAGATTTCCGGTCCCTGCTCTCCCAGGACGAGGACAAGTACGACCTGCCCGTTCGCCATTTCAACCAGAGCCGGCCAGCAATCGGCAGGAAGCGCCTTTTCCTTCTGGATGCGTACGGTAAGGCCGGTGGCCTGCAACGCTGCACCCATTTCGGCAAGGCCCAGCTGGCCACCAGAGGCGCCGGCTGCAAGCTGGATGTGTTCCAGCAGGTCGGCGGCGGGAATTTCGGCGCCCAGTAGGCCTGCATAGACCGAAGACAACTGAGCACGGTTCACCGCGCGGTTGGCATGACGCGGGCGCGTGGCGCGAGCAGCAGGAGCTGGTCGCAGGCCGGTTGGCGCCGCAACGGAAGCGACTCGGCTGGCGTTCATGTCGAAGGCGATGACCCGGTCGTCCGTCACATTGCTGCCCCGTCCACCAGCACACCCCGTTCGCGTGCGATTTCAAGCCGCGCCATGACGATCTGATATTTCAACGAGGCATGGTCGCGCTGACTGCGCGCATAGCTTTCGAATTGCCCCACGAGTTCCAGCAGCGACCGCCGTCCGGCCTTGTATTGCTCGGTAAAGAGGTCAAGATTTGCTGCCATCTGGCCAAGAAGCCGGGCTTCCTGCGCCTCTTGTGACGTCAGGCTGGCGATTTCGCGCTCCAGCGCGATGATGCGCCGATTGGAGGTCTCTTCGGCTTCATCGATCTTGCGGCGCGCGACCTCTTCTGATTCGGCAAGGGCGCCCAGTCTGTCCTTGCGGCCAAACCCCAAGCCCTCGCCATCAAGCGCCAGACCGGCGTCAAGCCCGCCGCCTGCGGCAACGGTGGCCCTGGCGCCGAACCCAGGCATCAGCCCGGCGCGTGCCATCTGCACTTCGGCCCGGGTGCGAGTCGCCTCACCGCGTGCCAGGGTAACGTTGAGCGGTTCGGGACGACCGGCATCAGGCGGCAGTGAGGAAATTCCGGTCAACCCATCCAGCCCGCCGTCCGACATGGCCGCCAGTTCCGCCAGGGCGGTTTTCGCGGCCTCGCGTTCCTGGGCCAGCGCGGCTTCCATTTCGGACAGTTTCTGGGCGATGACTCGGTACTCCGACCGGTCTGACAGCCCGCCTTCGACACGAATGCGCATGATGCGCTCGAAGTCGCGCATACGCCCCAAAGAGGTCTCTGTTATGGCCGAAAGCTCGGTTGCATGCTGGCCTTCGACATAGTGTTTCAGGCCTTCGTAGACCCGCTGATTCAGATCTGTCGCCAACGAAACGGCGGCCACTTCCACATCGGCTGCGGCATAGGCGCGTTCAGCCTTTCGGCGGCCATTGTCGAATATCGCCTGATCCAGCAGCAGGCTGGCGGCCAGAGAGCCAAGCGATGTCATGCTGACATCGGGGCCAATCGACGGCAGCCAGTTCTTGGATTTCGCACGCGCAGTCAGCCGGGCGACGCGCAATTCTGCCTCGGCAGTGCCGGATCCGGCGGTCAGAACCGATTGCGCTACCCTGGCAAAGGCACTGCCCTTGGGCAGGATCGAGATGCGTTGCCGCAAACCACCAATCAGCTCTGAATCAGGCGTGCCCTTGGCTTTGGGGCGTGACGCCTCCAACTGCCCGGCCGCCGGTTCGGAGACTGCATCGCCAGCCGACCTTGACGCTGCCACGCCATCATTGACGCAGCCCGCCAGCAGAACAAAAGATATCAGCGCCAAGGCGGGGGGAACGGCCCCCACACCTTGCCTGCACTTGCGGTAGTCGGGCATCACCCGATCCTCCGGCCTGTTCAGATGATCGTGGTCTGGATGTCCTCGTCCACGAGAACCGTTCCGGCCCCGAGGTTGTAGACGTCATAGCTGTGACCGTCGATCACGCGGGTTTGCCCAGTCGCGGTGGCGGAGTCGAGCGCGACCGTATCATCCGTGTCGCCCTTGACCATCAGTTCATGCTCAGGACCGGTCAGTGACTGAAGGTCCGAGGCGTTGATTGTCAGGTGGGCTTCCGGCGCGAAGGTCAGGTCGATGGCCGAGAAGTCGAAGCTCGACAAGCCCGCACGGTGCAGATCGACATCAACGGCGCTTGTGTTGTCGACGATCAGGAGGGTCGACGTCCCGTTTCCGGCCACATCGTGGGTATCGATGACCAGATAGCTGCCATCCGGCACCGTCTGGTTCAGGCGAAACTCGGTTTCACCGTAGAAGGTATCGTCGGCCCGGTTGGCCCCGACGTTGGTGACATGGCCCGAGTCGTCAATGGCGGTAAAGCTGTAAGCGTCATCGGTCAGCGCCGTGCCGATGCCACGCAGGCCCGCGCTGGTGCGCGAGAACGAGATCACTTCGGGCGTGCCGGGGGCGATCGTGTCGTAGTGGAAGTTCTCGGTGATGCTGGCGGTGTTGCCGGCGATGTCGGTGGCATTGACCGTGACCGAAGCATTGCCTTCACCTGCGGGAAGCTGGTTTTCAGCAAAGGTCACTGTCCAGGTGCCAGAAGCGCCTGAATTGGTGGTGATTTCCTGCCCGTTGGACAAATGCACGACCACAGCTGAATTCGGCTCTACCGTGCCGGAGAAGGTTACCCCGGCATGGGCCTCTTCTGCGTTTATGATGCCGTCACCGGCGATCGGGCCGCCTGTGCGGGCAAGATCGCGTACGACCGTGTCGACCCGGACCGTTTCGTTCAGCACCGAGGTGTTGCCGACGGCATCGGTCGCAGTGATGGTCATGGCGACGTTGTTTTCGCCTGCAGGGATTTGCCCGGCCGGAATAGTCACCGTCCAGCTGCCATCCGCGGCAACCGTGGCCGGCACTGTCGTGCCGCCGCTGCCAAAGCGCACCATGACGGACGAGCCGGGTTCGACCACACCGGTGACGGCAAGTCCGCCCGCCGCCTCGACCGCGTTCACGATGTCATCGGCGCCCGTCGCAATGGTCAGCCGCTGGAAGGGCACCACTTCGGTGTCGATGCCGATACCGTGCGTGGCTTCAGCCACGTTGCCCGCGGCGTCGGTGGCCGTAACCTGCACGGTCGAGGTATAGGTGCCAGTGCGGTAGTCACCGGACGAATAGTTGGCAGTCCAGTTGCCCGACGTATCGGCGGTAACCGTCCGCGACACTCCTTCGAAGGTCACTTGGACCGAGGCACCGGCTTCAGCGTGACCAGTCAGCGACAGGCCGGATGTCCGCTCGGCGCCAGAGACGATATCGTCGCCTCCGGATTGACCGGGGTTCACCGATACCTGGGTTTCGGTATCGACCTGCACGGTGCGGGTCGCCGAGGCTGTGTTGCCGACCGCATCCGTAGCGGTGACGGTGGCGGTTGTCGAATAGGTGCCGCCCGCGATGCCCGAAGACGGGAAATTGACCGACCAGCTGCCATCGGCAGCGACGGTGGCCGGAAGGGTGGCACTGTTCCAGGCAACCTGAACCGTGGCGCCCGGTTGTGCGGAACCGGTCATGGTGATGCCGCCTGCCGCTTCGGTCGCGTTGACAATGCCGTCAGTTGCGATCTGCGCCGGGGCAAAGGCCACCGACGTCATGGTGTCGACCCGGAAGGTGTGGCTGGAGTTGCTGACGTTTCCGGCCGCATCGGTGGTCGCGGCGGTAACGGTCGCGTCATATTCGCCGGGAGTCAGGGCGCCTGCGGCGAAGTTGACTGTCCAGGTGCCATCGGCACCAACGGTCACATTCTGGGTGAGTCCCTGAACGGCAACCGCCAATGTAGCCCCGGCGGTCGAGGTGCCGGTGATCTGGAAGCCTGCAGTGGCTTCGGCACCGTTCACAGTGTTGTCGGCAGTGACCGGGTTGAAGCCGATCGGGTGCGGAACGGTATCCACAACCAGAATATCGTGCAGGATGGTGTCATTGCCCAGCGCGTCCGTCGCCGTGACCGTGAAGGGGATTTCGTATTCACCCGGCTCCACTTGCGTGGTCGGGAAGGTCACTGTCCAGCTGCCATTCGAGCCGACGGTGGTCGTTTGAGTGTGGTCGCCAACCTGAACCACGATGGTTGCGCCAACCTCGCCTTCACCGGCGATGGTCACTCCGTTCACATATTCGGCGGCATTCTCGACATCGCCGGTGCTTTTTGCGCCTTCGGTGATTTCAACGTCCGGCGGAGTCACATCGATGATGAAGGTCGGGCCATCCAGTTCAGTCGTGCCGCCGCCCTGATGGGTGAAATCCACGACGGTTTCGTGGGTACCGTCGGGTGGCAACCCATCTTCTGGAAAGACCACCGCCCAGGTTCC